>JARRJX010000167.1:0-5659 GCA_037388645.1 Chloroflexota bacterium | reverse complement strand
AACAGGGAGAATATGCCCATGAAGAAGCTGATTAATGCAATAGACGACGTCGTAAACGAGCAACTTGAGGGAATGGCAGTTGCCCATCCTGACATGGTGAAGGTTCACTTCGATCCTAATTTCGTCTACCGGGCCGACGCCCCGGTGAGCGGCAAAGTCGCCCTGGTGTCAGGCGGTGGCAGCGGCCACGAGCCTATGCATGGTGGGTTTGTTGGCGTTGGCATGCTCCACGCTGCCTGCCCTGGTGCAGTGTTCACTTCCCCCACCCCCGACCAGATGTACGAGGCCGCCAAGACGGTCAACAGCGGCGCAGGCGTGCTGTTCCTGGTCAAGAACTACACCGGCGACGTGCTGAACTTTGAGACCGCCGCCGAGCTGGCCCATGACGATGGCATTCCGGTGCAGTCGATCCTGATCGACGACGATACCGCCGTGAAAGATAGCCTCTACACCGCCGGGCGTCGTGGTGTTGGCACCACCGTGCTGGCCGAGAAGATCACCGGCGGCGCTGCCGAGGCCGGCTACGACCTCGACAAGTGCGCCGACCTGTGCCGCAAGGTCAACATGAATGGCCGCTCGATCGGCATCGCGCTGACTTCCTGCACCGTCCCCGCCGCGGGCAAGCCCACCTTCGACCTGGGCGACGACGAGTTCGAGTTCGGCATCGGCATCCACGGCGAGCCTGGTCGCGAGCGCTTCAAGATGAAGACCGTCGACGAGATCGCCGAGATGATGACCCTTGCCATCCTGGACGATGGGGCCTACACCCGCACCGTCCGCGAGTGGGATCGCGCCAACGGCGAGTGGGTAGAGAAACAGCTGACCGACCAGCCGTTGAAGTCCGGCGATCAGGTCATCGCTTTCGTGAACAGCATGGGCGGCACGCCGGTCTCCGAGCTGTACGCTCTCTATCGTAAGATGGCCCAGATCATCGAGGGCCGCGGGTTGAGTATCGTCCGCAATTTGGTCGGGCCGTACATCACCTCGCTGGAGATGCAGGGCGCGTCGATCACCCTGCTCAAAGCTGACGACGAGATCCTGAGGTTCTGGGATGCGCCGGTCGTGACCCCTGGTCTGCGTTGGGGTGCGTAAGCAGAATCGGGTATGATGAGAAGGGGCAGGGTTTCCTGTCCCTTCTTATCCAAATCACCATTCCCAGGAGCTAAACTCAATCATGATTACCAAGGCCCAGATTCTGCAATGGCTTGAAAAAGTGGCCGCCGTTCTCTCAGAAAACAGACAGTACCTCACTGACCTCGACTCTCCAATTGGCGATGGTGACCACGGGATCAACATGGATCGTGGCTTCAAGAAGGTGATGGAGAAACTGCCTTCGGTGGCCGATACCGACATTGGGAACATCCTCAAGACGACCGGTATGACGCTGATGTCGAGCGTAGGTGGGGCGAGCGGCCCGCTGTATGGGACGTTCTTCATGCGCAGTGGCATGGCTCTCGCCGCCAAGGAGGAGCTGGACAACCACGACCTGGTCGAGCTGCTCCAGAGCGCGGTCGAGGGTATCGTCCAGCGCGGACGGCCCCAGCTTGAGGACAAGACCATGTACGATGCCCTGTTCCCGGCGGTCGAAGCCCTTAAGGCCTCGGTTGAGAACGGCGATGACACGGTTGAAGCCATGCAGAAAACGGTTGACGCGGCGGAAGCGGGCATGAAAGCCACCATTCCCCTGCAGGCCAGGAAGGGCCGCGCCAGCTATCTGGGCGAGCGCAGCATCGGCCATCAGGACCCCGGCGCGACCTCGTCCTATTTGATCTTGAACGCGCTGCTGGATACTGTCAAGGGAGAGTGATGGCCTGCTGACCTGATGCCGGACAGCGTAGATTGGGCAGGGATGTGGGCTGCCTACGACGAGAGCACCTACCAGGCGGCGCTCGATTTTCTGGAGCCAGGCAGCTTCATCCTGGATATCGGCGCGGGCGACCTGCGCCTGGCAGGCCGCGCCGTCACTAGAGGGTGTACCGTCTTTGCCATCGAGCGCCAGTTGGCGGTCATTCGTCAGGCCCGGCCTGAGGTTTTGAGCCTTGAGCAGTTGTATATCGTCGCCGCCGATGCGCGCCTCATCCCATTCCCCCCCGGCCTCGATGCGGCCCTGCTCCTGATGCGCCACTGTGAGGACTACGCCCTGTACGTCGGCAAGCTGCGTGCCTGCGGCTGCCCAAAGTTGATCACCAACGCACGCTGGCGGATGGGCGTGGAGTGCATCCCGCTGGAGCCTGGCGTGGCATTTAAAGCGGATCGAGTGGGATGGTACGCCTGCGTGCGGTGTGGAGCGACGGCGTTCATTCCCGTTAGAGACGAACGCAGCCAGTGCGACCAGTTGAAGCCGGATATCGATCTGGATTATGTCAACGTTGAGGGTTGCCCACACTGTCTGCCATCTTGACCGCTGAACGTCTCCAGGCAGCGAATTCCCGACCCCGGCCCCCGGTGGGCCGTCATTCACCAAGGTGCGACATGATAGGGATCGTAATCGTTTCACATCATCCGAAAATTGCCGAGGGGGTCAGAGACCTGGCTCAACAGATGACCCAGGGAAAAGTGACTATCGCCGCTGCCGGTGGGGTCGACGATACCACCATCGGCACCAACGTCGAGCGGATTTATCAGGCCATTCTGGCGGCCAGCAGCGGGGACGGCGTCCTGGTCTTGCTCGACCTGGGCAGCGCTGTGATGAGCGCCCAGGCCGCCGTCGAGATGCTGCCGGAGGGAGATCGCTCCCGCGTCCGGCTCAGCAACGCGCCCCTGGTCGAAGGGGCTATCGTCGCCGCCGTCCAGGCGTCGATTGGCAGCGACCTCTCGGCGGTGAATGAGGAAGCAGAGAAAGCCTGCACTTATGACAAACTGTCCTGACCGGTAGACTCCCCCCGGTTTAGGCTTCAGGCGAGCAGCAGTGATCCGGCATAACCGGGCGAAAAAGGGGGAGAAACACCTACTTCTTATCCTTCTACGTCCAGTGACCAATTAGGAAAGGAGCGAAAAGTCTGACAAAACGACCAATTATTCGTTAGGCATTCACGGTTTGTTTCGCATCGCCTCGAATCAATAAATAGGAGTGAATAGAGATGGCTAAGTATGCTGCAGCAATCGACCAGGGTACGACCAGCACCCGGTGTATGCTCTTCGACCATGCCGGTGCGGTTGTATCGGTACATCAGCTCGAGCACGAGCAGATTTACCCGCAGGCTGGATGGGTTGAGCACGATCCGATGGAAATCTGGGCCCGCACTCAGGATGTGGTCAAAGGCGCGCTGGAGAAAGCCGGTGCGACTGCTGCCGACATCGCTGCGGTGGGCGTGACCAACCAGCGCGAGACCACCGTCGTGTGGGACAAGAAGACCGGCAAGCCGTACTACAACGCGATTGTCTGGCAGGACACCCGCACCGACAAGATCTGCAACATGTTGGCCGAGGACGGCGGGCAGGATCGCTTCCGCAAGAAGGTCGGTCTGCCCCTCGCTACCTACTTCTCCGGCCCGAAAATCCGCTGGATGCTCGACAACGTCGACGGCCTGCGTGCCGCCGCCGAGCGCGGCGACGCGATCTTCGGCAACATCGACAGCTGGGTGATCTGGAACGTCACCGGCGGGGTGAACGGCGGGGCACACGTCACCGACGTGACCAACGCCAGCCGCACGATGCTGATGAACCTCGAAACCCTTGACTGGGACGACGAGATTCTCGGCATCATGGGCGTCCCGCGCAAGATGCTGCCCGACATCCGCCCCTCCAGCGACCCGTCCATCTACGGCAAGACGCCCGCCGATGGCCCGTTTGGTGGCGTGATCCCGGTCTGCGGTGACCTGGGCGACCAGCAGGCGGCGTTGGTTGGGCAGGCGTGCCTGAGCGTCGGTGAGGCCAAGAACACCTACGGCACCGGCTGCTTCATGCTGCTGAACACCGGCAACGAGGCCGTCCAGTCCAAGAACGGCCTGCTGACCACGCTGGGATACAAGTTCGGCAACAAGCATGCAGTCTATGCTCTGGAAGGCTCGATCGCCATCACCGGCGCGCTCGTCCAATGGCTGCGCGATAACCTGAACCTGATCGACGCCTCACCTGAAGTGGAGGCGCTCGCCAAGACGGTCGAGGACAACGGTGGCATCTACTTCGTGCCCGCGTTCTCCGGCCTGTTCGCGCCCTACTGGAAGAGTGATGCCCGTGGCGTGATCGTCGGCATGACCCGCTACGTCAACAAGGGTCACTTCGCCCGCGCTGCCCTGGAGGCGACCGCCTTCCAGACCCGCGAGGTGCTGGACGCGATGAACGCCGACTCCGGCGTCGACCTGACCGCCCTCAAAGTGGACGGCGGCATGGTCTACAACGAGCTGCTCATGCAGTTCCAGTCGGACATCCTGGGCGTGCCCGTCATCCGCCCGAAGGTCGCCGAGACCACCGCGCTGGGTGCGGCCTACGCCGCTGGCCTGGCTACTGGCTTCTGGGAGACCGAGGACGACATCCGCAAGAACTGGGGCATGGACAAGACCTGGAAACCGGCCATGGCTCAGGCGGATCGTGAGAAGACCTTCAAGGAATGGAAGAAGGCCGTCACCCGCACCTTCGACTGGATCGAATAGGCGGATCGGCTTATCGGATGTGGTTGGCTCCACCCGGTTTGGGTTACCTGAACCGGGCAGGTCGTAGAGGTAGGGGCGTAAAGTATCACGCCCCTACCCGGACGGCCTGTTGAGGTCGCTGACTCCATTCGGGTGAGGTTGGTCCCGGCCTGTCACAAGGAAAAAAGTCATGCCGGGATCGGCTCTTATGAGGGTTGACAACACCACCTCACTGTGAGTAAAGTAAGGGCAGCCCTCGTGGCTGCCCTAACCTTGAATGGTTGCGATTCGGGCCACTCGCTCGTTCATAGGGATCAAGCTGCAGGTAACCATGTCGTTGTATTGGGGTTGTGTCTGATCCCAAGCAAACCCGTTCCCCTCTCAGAAGTGGAGACACCATCACAGGCGTGAGGGTGCTCGATCATCGCAATATGCAGGAGTACGACATCCACGCCGACATCGTCATCAACGCCTGTGGCCCCTGGTCGGGCAGGGTCGCCGACATGGTGGGCGTCGAGGTGCCTATTCGCCCCTCCCCCGGCGTGATGCTGGCCGTGCGGGGCCGCCTCTGGGACAACCGGCAGGCATCACGGCATGCTGCACAGCGGCGGACGATATGCCGTCAAAGACCAGGAGTCGGCCCGCGAGAGCATCGAGGAGAATCGTATTCTCCGCAAGATCGCTCCGGGCTTGATCGAGGAAAACGGCGGCATGTTCGTTGGCATCACCGACGAGGACGTCGAGTACGGCCACACCCTGAGCGAGGGCTGCGCCGAATGCGGTATCCCCACCAAGAGACTCACACCGGAAGAGGCATTTCGCCTGGAGCCTAATCTCAACCCCGACACCAAGCTGGTCCTGATGGTGCCGGACGGCAGTTTTGACGCCATGCGCCTGCCCCTGCGCTTTTTCGCGACGGCCAAGAAGAACGGGGCCGTCCTCAAACCTTTTACCGAGGTGATCGGGATGCTCAGAAGTGGAGACACCATCACAGGCGTGAGGGTGCTCGATCATCGCAATATGCAGGAGTACGACATCCACGCCGACATCGTCATCAACGCCTGTGGCCCCTGGTCGGGCAGGGTCGC
>JARRJX010000166.1:0-5304 GCA_037388645.1 Chloroflexota bacterium | reverse complement strand
GCAGCGAGGGGACGTTCTCCGGGTGGATGGCAAGCTGGAGGCGGTTCACGGTCGTGTTCTCGAACAGGTAGCGCACCAGCAGGCTGACCGACTCGGTCACGATCCCCTTGCCGCGCTCCGCCTGGTCGTAGAGCAGGTAGCTGATCTCGAACGCCGACCAGTAGTCGACCACCTCAAAGAACTCGATCTGGCCGATGATCGCCCCCGCGTCGCCGACGATCAGCAGGATGCCCGATTTCTCGTCCCAGTAGCCGTTCCGCTCAAACTGTTTGCGGATCGCCACCGGCGAGACGACCATGTGCGGGTAATAGTCGCCCCGGTTGTCTATCGTCCTCATCTGCTCCGCGAAAACAGGCAGGTCGGCCTCGGTGATCAGTCGCAGGTGGAATGAAGTTCCCTTGAGCATAATGTCTCCGTGTGTGAATGATGAGTGTATGGGCCATGAAGCCCGCGCGGCTAGCCGCCCGGCGGCTCGGTGTGGATCGTCACCCGGTGGATTTCGGGCAGCGTCGCACGGACGCGGGTCTCGACCTGCTCGGCCAGGCGGTGGGCCTCCTCTAATGGCATGTCGTCGGCCACGTG
This sequence comes from Chloroflexota bacterium, assembly GCA_037388645.1. GTDB lineage: Bacteria > Chloroflexota > Anaerolineae > Aggregatilineales > UBA3940 > JARRJX01. Next base: position 4,722 of record JARRJX010000166.1, on the reverse strand, counting down.
GCAGTGCATGCTGACCGCGAAGCCGCCATCGGCCTCGGCCCGGATGTCGAGGTCGTGCCAGAGCTTGTCCGGGTAGAGGCGCTGGGCGATGCGCAGCGCGGCGAGGGCGATGATGTGCGCTTCCTGCTTGTAAAGCGGGGCGTCCTCGTGGGTGTGGGCAGGCTCGATGTGCGTGACCAGCCGCTCCAGGTCGGGGATCGCCTCGCGCAGGCGGCCCTCGAACTCGGTCACGATGGCGTGGGCCTTGCCGACGGTCAGATCGTGGGGGACCTCGACGTGCATTTCCAGGGTGAGCGCCCCCTCCCTGGTCGAGGCGATCACCTCGTGCACGCCCAGCCCCAGGGAATCGGCCTCGGCGCGGGCGGTCAGGGCATAATCCGGCTCGCCGTCTATCTCCGGCAGGAAATAGACCTGAATGTCGCGCAGGCCCTCAAAGGCGTTGCGCAGGCGGGTGCGAATCTCGCGGGCGATGGCGTTGCTCTGCTCCGCCGTGGTCGGCCCGGCGATGCGCACGTCCAGGTCGAGGTGGATGTCGTCGGCAGGCCCCCGGCTGCGCACTCGCCCGACGCGGTGCACCCCGGCGACGCCCTGCACGATCGGGATCACCTCCTCCGGGTCGATGGCGACCTGGTCGAGGAGGATGTTGGCCGAGTGCCGGACGATCCGCCAGGCGGTCATGGCGATCAGACCCACGACGATCAGCGCCGCCGCCGGGTCGACCCAGGTCACGCCCAGCTTGACGGCCACGAGGTCCGCCAACACGGTCAGCGAGACGAACACGTCACTGCGCGCGTGCCCGGCATCGGCCAGGAGGAACTCGGAATGGAGCCGCTCGCCCTGCTGCCGCTCGTAGGCGGACACGACGAGGTTGAGCGCCAGCGTGCCAATCATGGTGATGAAGCTGATCGCAGTCACCTCGGGCGGGGCGGGGGGCGAGAACAGGCGGCTGACGCTGTTCTTGACCAGCTCCCAGGCGGTCAGGAGCAGCACGCCGCCTACCAGCATGCTAGCCAGAGTCTCGAAGCGGCGGTGACCGTAGGGGTGATCGGCGTCGGGGGGACGGGCGGCCAGCGCGCTGCTCGCCAGCCCGATGACGTTCGAGGTGCCGTCGAGCGTGGAGTGGAAGCCATCGGCCACCATCGCCAGCGAGCCGGTCAGCAGCCCAACCGCCAGCTTGGCCCCGGCCACCACGACGTTGCCGACCAGGGTCAGCAGCAGCACCCGCCGCACCCCACTATACCGATCTTGTTCGTTCATGGACGTTGTCGCCTTAAAGGGTGATATCGGCCCGCCGCTGGGACGGACCATTCGCTCCTATAACACTTTGTCTACGGGCTTGTAAGCCTCAGAGGAGTCTACGATCAGGGGATGTCGCCCGCAACTGTTGGGGTAGGAGTAAGGAAGCCCAGTGGGGTGGCTGTCGGGATGGGGGTGGGATGGGCGCAGGCGTCGGCGGCTTTTTCGTACTTATCCTGCACGACCGAATCGTCGCGCAGCTCCAGGGCCAACTGGTATTGATCGGCGGCGTCGCACTGCGCGCCCAGCGCGGCCAGCCGGTCGGCGTTGTTCAGCTCCGCCTCCCAGAGGCGCTGGGCGGTGTCGCGGTAGTTGGGGGCGACCTGGTAGATCGGGAGGAGGTTGTCGATCACGATGCCCCAGTCGAGGTCCCAGTAGGTGGTGGCGGTGACGTAGAGCGTCGCCAGGTTAGCCTCGCCCGCTGCCTGGTCGTCGAGCGGGCGCAGCGTCTCCGCCTGGTCGAGCAGCACGAGGCCCTCCTCCAGCCGCTCGCCGCGGATGTAGGCGAGGCCGAGCGTGCTGAGCGACGTGTACAACATCTCTTCCACCTCGACCTGCCGGAAAGAGCGGTCGACGGATTGGAGCTGCTGGAGGCGGGTGATGGCGTTCGCCCAGTCCTGCTGGTCGTAGAACTCGACGGCTTCCGCGTAAAGCTCCTCGGTGTTCTCGGCACTGCTGGGCACCAGGGTCGGCTCCGACTCGCTGCCGCCCACGTCGACCAGGCGCTGCGCCTCGGCCAGGGCCTCCGCCGCGCCGGGGTAGCCGGGGTCACGCTCGACGATCCAGATGAAACGCTGCGCGGCCAGCGCGTACTGCTCGCGCCCCATGTCGTCCATCCCCAACTGGAACTGGACGTCGATCTCGGCGACGGTGGTCTGTGTGGCGAGGACGTTGCGCTCGCCTCGGCCCGCGACGACTCCACCGGTGGCGGAGATGGCGATCACCATGACAAGCACGCAGGTCATGATCCCGGCCAGCAGGACAATCGGCGAGGTTAGCAGCCGGACGATGCGCGAGCGAAGCGACCGCGAGCGGGCATTGGGGGGTGGATAAGATTCGGTGGAAGGTGGGTAAGGTGGTTGCATAGGAGTTTCTGGGCCTCGGCGGGCTGGCACGTGCACGTGCGGTGCCCCAGAGAAGCCCGCCGCATTATATCCAGTCCATAGGGGCTTGTCCACCATGGTAACGGCGCGCGGTTGCAGCCCCAACGGTGATCCTGTATCATCTGCTCTGGTTATGTATGGACCCACCAAGAACCTTCAACTGTTCCCAGGGTCCATTTTCCTTTTTATGGTGATCGGTTGGGATGGAATCGGGCTGAACGACGAGGAGATGGGAGTATACAATGTGTGGCATCGTGGGGACCTATCCTGAGGAAGATGCGTCGTCGATCCGGCGCGGGCTTAAGAAACTCAAACACCGCGGCCCGGACGAACAGGCGCTGGCCCAGACACCCAGCGGCACTTTAGGACACTCGCGGCTGGCGATCATCGACGTGGCCGACGGCCAGCAGCCAATGGCTTATGGGGACACGTGGATCGTGTTCAACGGCGAGATATACAACTACCGCGAGCTGCAAGATACCCTGGGGGAGCCAACCGAGACCGACAGCGATACGGAGGTGATCCTCAAGCTGTACGCCGAGTATGGCCCCGACGCGGTCGGCATGCTGGACGGCATGTTCGCCCTGGCGATCATTCGAGAGGACAGCCTGTTCCTCGCCCGCGACCCGCTGGGGATCAAGCCTCTCTATTACGCCACTCACGAAGGCCAACTGTATTTTGCCTCGGAGATCAAGGGGCTGGCCTGGTTAACGCAGGAGATCAACGAGTTCCCCCCCGGCTGCTGGTGGGACCCGGAGAGTGGATTCCACAAATACAACCACACCGAGAAGCCCTGCCCGCCGATCGTCATGGAGCGGTGGCCGCGCCCGACCCGATCCGACCTGGACGGAATCCAGCAGACCCTGCGCGAGGCGGTCCATAAGCGCCTGGTCGCCGACGACGTGGTCAACGTGGGGGTGGCCCTCAGCGGCGGGCTTGACAGCAGCATCGTGGCCGCCCTGGCCCGCGAGCGGCGCGCGAACCTGGACTCCTTCGTGGTGGGCATGCCTAACAGCGAGGACATCCCCGCCTCTCAGCAGGTGGCCGAGTTCCTGGGGACGCGCCACCACGTCTATGTCTACACGTTCGAGGAGATGATTCAGGCGCTCCCTGAGGTGATCTACTACCTGGAATCCTTTGACGCCCCGCTCATCCGCAGCTCGATCCCCAACTATTTCCTGGCGCGGCTGGCCTCCCAGCACGTCAAGGTGATCCTGACCGGCGAAGGGGCCGACGAGCTGTTTGCTGGATACGAATACCTGCGGCCCGTCTCCAACCCCGGCAAGCTGCACCGCGAACTCTGGCGGATCACCTCCGGGCTGCACAATACCAACCTCCAGCGCGCCGACCGGATGTCGATGGCGTTTGGGTTGGAGGCGCGCGTGCCGTTCCTCGACGACCAGGTGGTCGACCTGGCCTTCAACCTGCCGCCTCAATGGAAGCTCCACGAGCCGGGCTGGCCGGAAAAAGAACTGCTGCGCCGGGCAACCGCCGACCTGCTGCCTGCGAACATCGTCAAGCGCCCCAAGCAGAAGTTCTCCGATGGCGCGGGGTCGATCAACCTGCTGGCCGAGTACGCCAACCTGACCATATCCGACCGGGCCTTCGCACAGGAGCGGCAGATCGGCGACTCTTCGACACTGCGCACCAAAGAGGAACTGATGTATTTCCGTATTTTCAAAGAGATATTCGGGCAGGACATCCCGGCGGAGATCGTCGGGCGCACCCGCTCGGTGACCCGCGACGAACTGAATTAGCGGCGGCAGGCCGACCGGCGGCGGGACAGGAGACCAAGCAGGAGGGGAAGCGCGCCCGATTTGCCGGTGATTTTGTGGGCTGAATTTAAGAGTAATGTTAAAATGGTATCTGCCTTCAGCGTCTAACTGCACGATCCCATGATAACGTCAGGCTGAAATAGCTGGAAAGGGGGCCTCCACTACCGGTATTCAGTCAGGTCGAATGTGATGGAGTATACCTGCGCCACCGCCCCCTCCGTCTGATTCTGGCGGCCACCACTGCCAGCCCGCAGCGTTACGCCGACGGCTCGTGTGGTTCACGTGTGAACTGCGGTTCGCAATGTGAACTGGCTTCACGATGTGAAGCTTTGAAGTAATTCTCAATCTAAAAAATATCGAATGAATTACTTCAAACCAAACCAGCGCCAGCCGGGATGAATCCCACAGCAACCCGGCCCGGACCCACCACCCACCGCAGGATTTCGAAGGTTTGCCCGTTCCTTCCCATTCCTCCTGACCATACAAACCGCATATATTACAAAAATACTACTTATAGATCGTAAGCGCCAGATTGTCATTATTTATTA
>JARRJX010000165.1:0-5328 GCA_037388645.1 Chloroflexota bacterium | reverse complement strand
ACTTCTCCTAGTCCTGACTTGCTCGCCTATCTCGGACTTAGTACGGATTAATTTGTTAAAGTACATCAAAGGGGGACGGAAGCAGCCAGGGGAGCTTCCTTTGCAGGGAGACGTGGGAGCCGGTGAGGGAGCTTCTTCAGTGGTTGGAACGGCCATCAGGCGCTGTTTCGGGAGGGGCTGGGATCAATCCCCGTATTCCGCAAGTCTATCCTGTTTCTGAGCCTTTCGGGCGTCAACTGTCGCCGCACCCGTCATCACTGCTACTCGTAGCCAAACCAGTCGGCCTGGATGACGAGCACCTCTCCCTGGTAGAGTGAGATGCCGACAGCCCGACCGTCGTCGAGGTTGAGGTTCTGGGTGTGGGGGTTCAAGCGTACCCCCCTGTGCGGCGCTGTGCGCCGCCCTGTCCCCCCTTGCAAGCTGACGGGACGACACTTTTGGATGTCAAGACAGGGCGGGTCTGAAAAATAAAGCCATCGAAGGTGGCTGGCGGATACGAGACAAATGATGCAAGTAGCGCAGCCCAATGCGAAAGACACTCCACCGACGGTGACGACCGCGAAGCAGTTGACGTCGGAGGGCTTTGCCAGCCCGGATGGCTTGAGTACCGAGGCTGAGCACCCAGGCATAGGCCAGGGTCAAAGCCAACAACAGCCGGTCGGCATGGTCAAGCTGACAGACCTGGGAACGCTGCCATTGCCAGCCACTGCTCTTGAGGTCGCGGAAACTCTGTTCCTGCCAGACCCGTCGAGCATAGGGATGGTGGGTCAGGTGCGGCGCATTGGTGACCAGACACCAGGGAGCGTCCATCGAGGAGCGCCAGAGCAGGCGAACGTGAGCCAGGGTGGGATGGGAGTTTGGGAAGAGTGTGCCCGTACCCGACCAGTGTCGGCCACGGGTGACCAACTGCGAGAAGGCCACCACCTGTCCCCCCGGCAACCGGATAGTCGTTGTATCTTTGATGCGGAACATGAAATGCCATCCTCTTTGAGCCACAACTCGCATCAGGGCGGAGGAATTACCAATCCCCTGGTCGGCTTCGACCAAGGGTGTGCAGCCCTCCGGGATACCGGCGGCTATCCAGGCCAGCAGTTCGGCGATGACCGGCACCTGCCGCTCCGGCCAGGGTTGGTTCCCCGGCAGGCAGCGCCAGGCCAGCGGAATACAGCGTTTTCGATAAGCCAATCCAACCATTAGCACGTCCAGACGGTCACTCAGTTTCGTAAGGTCAACCAGCAAGATGATCTGCTCGGCGTCAACCAGACTACTCAATACCCATTTCGTCCAGGCTCGACAACAGTCTGCTATGTCGATGCGCGGGTTGGCAATCCAGCGCTGGAACCGCCGCTCGACGGTGTCGGCCTTCCCGAACATCCACAATCGTTCAGCGATTTTGCTCAACCAGCTATGTTCGCTCCACACCACACCCAGACTCAACATCGCTAATCCAAAGGCTTGCCATTTACCCAACGGCATATGCTCGGCAATTCGCTTGAACCACTGGTATACTTGGCGTCGCTGGCTCATCAGACCCTCCTTGTTTTGTCTTGGTCGACTTACAAGGTATCTGATGTGCCAGTTTTTTCAAAACCCCCCTAGCCACCGGACACTGAACAGAAGTTCGGGATGAAAACAGGCGGGAGGCAATCATCAAGGGCCAGGCGGCGCTCGATGAAGTCCCAACCAAGGCGAAAAACGCTCAGGTCACGGCGGTCCGTACGGTCAACTTCGTCAGCCTGGTTGGTATGAATAACATGCTCACCCGTGGCAACCAACCAGAGATAAAGCAAGCATACAGCCAGGGTGAGACGGGACAGGCGCAGGAAATGGCGCAGATAGGTGGCTTCCAGATCAAAGCCATGCCTTTTCATATCGCCAAACATCTCTTCGAGCCACATGCGGCGGCGATAGAGCCGAATGGCTGCATGGGGGCTGGGCTGGTTGGTCGCCAGGAACCACGGCTCCTTTTCTCCTGGTGCCCAGTACAAGACGAGGTTGGTCGGGTAGGCGCTGGCCTGGGTGAGCACCACCCGCCCCAGCCAGACCATCGTACCGGGTTTCAGGTCAAGATGGTCAATCCGCCGCCAGAAGAATTGGTTGAAGGTCATGACGAGATAGCGCCCTTTCTGCCGAAGCGCATAGTCCCAATGCCAGGCATCACAGTATTCCATGAGCAGCGTATGGTCGAATTCCGAATCGCCCACCAGCGACACCCGGACATCTACCGGGATCAAACTGTGCACATAGTGCAGCAGTGCCAGTTGTTGATGAGTGGTGCTGTGCCCGCGCGGCCTCCTGACCCAGGTCCAGGCCAGCGGCAGTGCCCGCCGCCGGTAGGCGATGCCTACCATCAACAACTGGTGACCGAAGCCCACCTTGCTGCTGTCGATCAGCAGATGAACCTGCCCGGCGCTCGATGCAGCCTGGATCAGGCTTTCGGCTACGGGTCGATACCATTCACGAACCCGAACAGCCGGGTTGCTCAAGAAGCGCCGCAGCCGCTTGTCCAGGCTCAGCTTTTTCGCCCGTACCGGCAGTTTTCGGGCGATCACGCTCAGATGCACGCTTCGGGCTTTGAACAACCCTACCACCAGATACAGCATATTCGTCAGTCGGCTCTCGCATTTGTCGGGTGCCAGTTGCGCCAGTTGCCTGCGCCATTTACCATACAAGTCAGAGTTGGACAGCATTTGCGCGATCTCCTCGATCGGGTTTTGTCGGGAAACTCAACCTTATCGAGGTTCCGCTTGCTGTTCAACTCTCACTCATTTGTTCAAGTGTCCGGTGGCTAGATCCAACCTAAAAATACCAGACAAGCCAGGCGATCATAAGTGTGGCTGTAGTAGACCCGAAAGCAGAGTAACTTATGGGAGATTTCGTGTTTATCGAGATTCACGAAACTCCACCTACCTTTTCTCTTCTTCCCTGGCGCGCGCATACGCCGCCAGCGCCCGCTGGCGCGCCCACTTATGATCGACGATCGGGTTGGGATAACCGTGCCGATCATCTGCCGGTATCCGCCAGGGCGTGTGGATCAGCTTATCCGGGGCGTCGCGCAGCTCCGGCACCCAGCGCCGGATGTACGCCCCATCCGGGTCGTGCTTTTTGGCCTGCGAGGTCGGGTTGAACACCCGGAAATAGACGGCGGCGTCGGTGCCCGTTCCCGCCGACCACTGCCACCCGCCGTTGTTTGCCGCCGGGTCGCCGTCCACCAGGTGCCGCATAAACCACAGCTCGCCCCAGCGCCAGTCGATCAGCAGGTCTTTGACCAGGAACGAGGCAGTGATCATCCGGGCGCGGTTGTGCATCCAGCCGGTCTCGGCCAGTTGACGCATCCCCGCGTCGATCAGCGGGTAGCCGGTGCGCCCCGCACACCACGCCTGGAAGGCCCAATCGTCGTTCTCCCATTGAATGTTGTCATATACGGGGTGGAAGCTGCCCGCACGCACGCGGGGGAAGCGCTCCAGGATGTGGATGAAGAACTCGCGCCAGATCAGCTCGTCGAGCCACTTCTCAGCCCCCTCGCGCGCCTCCTCATTCCGGGCCGCCTCGATTGCTTCGTAAGCCGCCACCACCGCCTCCCGCGCCGAGATCATGCCGAAGCGCAGGTAAGGCGACATCCCCGACGTGCTGGCGAGGTCGACCCGGTCGCGCTGCGCGTGGTAGTGGGCGATGGCCGGGTTCGCCCCCTCCGTGAAGTCGCTCAGCCGCCGCCGGGCGATCCCCTCCCCCGCCTCGAACGGCACGCCCTCCGGCAGGGCCGGTTCGGTCGGGATCGTGCCGGGGTCAAATTCGGGGGTTGGAATGTGGGTCGGGGCGGGCAGCAGGTCGGCCCTGGTGGGGGGAGGCTGGCTCTTCCAGGTGCGGCTGAACGGGGTAAAGACGGTGTAAAACTCCCCGTCGCCTTTCAATACCGTTCCCGGCGGGCGGGCGGTCACGCCGTCCAGCAAGTTTAGGCGAAGGTCCTTGCCCACCTGCTCGTCGCGCCGCTTCGCGTAAGGCGAATAATCCCGCTCGGCAAAGATTTCTCCCGCGCCGCTGTCCTCAACCACCTGTGCCAGCACCTCAGCCGGGTCGCCCCGCCGCACAGTCAGGCGGCTCCCCCGCGCCCGCAGGTCGGCGTCCAGTTGGCGCAGCCCCTCAAACAAAAAGGCGAGCCGCTTCTTCCCCACGTAGTCGGAAGCCAGCAGCGCCGGATCGATCACGAAGGCAGGCAGCACCTGATCGGCGTGTTCCAGGGCCGCGCTGAGCGCCGGGTTATCCCCCAGCCGCAGGTCGCGCCGCGCCCACCAGATCGCCGTCCGCATCGCCCTTAGCCCCCCCGGATTCGTCTATCCGGCCAGCAGCTTCCGCGTGCGCCGGGCGCGGTAGGCGAACAGCAGCGGCATCCCCAGCCACATCACCAGCCCGACCGGCCCCAGCAGGGGGTGCGGGCGCAGCCTCGCCTCGACCTGGTCATGGACCTCGGTTGTCTGGTCGTCGATCCTGATGAAGTGGTGCCGGTGCCGCCAAAAGGCGAACGCGCCGCGCGTCTGCACGTCGCTGAACCCCTCCGCCGACACCTCCTCGAAGCGCGACCCCCACTTGAAGGGCAGCGGCCCCACCCACATCGTGAAGGTAAACGAGTCACCCTCTCCCAGCGGGTCAGGCGGGGGCGTATCGAGCTGCACGAATATTAGCGGTGGCGTGAGTGCCTTCAGGGCGCTGGCGTGGAGGTGGAACTCGGCGACAGCTTCCCGCGGGGCCTTGACCCGGAATCGGTGCTCGAACTTCATCGCCCCGTCATCTGTCGACATCTCGCGCAGCGCCGCTTCAAGCTCCACGTACTTGAAGCTGAACCCCTGCTCCTCCAGCCGTTTGGGTAGCATATGCCAGCCCTTCAGCACCAGCTCCGCCACCTCGCCAAAAGCGAGTCGCAGCGCGAAGCCCGGCACCGGCACAAACGAGGGCCGCCGCGTGACGCGCCCCAGGACGCGGGCGAACTCGGTGTTTGTGACGGGGTTGGGCGCGCACAGGTTGAACGGCCCGCTGGCGTCCTCCCGCTCGATCAGGAAGCGGATCGCCCCCACCTCGTCCTCGTGGTGGATCCAGGGCATCCACTGTCTGCCGCTGCCCATCGGCCCCCCGGCGAACAGCTTGAAGGGCAGCAGCAGCCGGGGGAAAGCGCCGCCCGCCGTGCTGAGCACCATCCCGGTCCGGATGATCGCCCGCCGCACGCCCATCGCTTCCACCTCGGCGGTCACCTCCTCCCACTCGCGGCAAAGAGCAGCCTGCCAGCTATCGGCGTTCGGGCTGTCTTCCGTCACCGGCTCCTTGGTGTCCTGCTCG
>JARRJX010000164.1:0-6269 GCA_037388645.1 Chloroflexota bacterium | reverse complement strand
TTCCGCAAAGGGGATTTATCCATTGGGTATCCTGTTCTGGCTGTTTGTCGCCCTCATCATCTACACCTGTGTGGGTCACCTGTTCCTGCTTGCCCTGTTTGGCCTTGTGCAGCGCAAGCCGGTGCTCGCCGACTCCGGGGCGACGCCCTCGCTTACCATGCTGATCGCTGCCTGTTACGAAGAGGATGTGATCGCCCACGGGCGCGATAACTGCCTGACGCTCGGCTATCCCGCCGGGAGGCCGCCAATCCTGGCCGCCGTCGGGGGCATCGACCGGCCTGGAGGAGTGCACCTCTGATGGCCGGCTCCTCGACCGTTATGCTTGACATGCTCAACGGCAGCCGCGACAGGCTGCACTCGCTGATGATCGACCTGTCGGCTCGCTTTGGCGGGGCGAGCATACGGGTGCTGGAGATTCTGCGGCATCTGCCAGATGGGCAGGCAGCGCTGGTCGGCCTGGACGGCAGTCCGGTGACCGAGCAGGCGCGCCTGCTCGGCCTGGAGACTTTCACGGTGGGGGCCAACAAAACCGACCCGCGCATTGTGAGCAGGCTGGTGCGGGTGATCCGGCAGGGCGGCTTCCAGGTGCTCGACGCCCAGAACCCGCAGTCCACCTGGTGGGGCGGGCTGGCCTCGATGCGCACCGGCGCGGCGTTCGTCGTGACGCTCAACAGTTGGGCGGATTACGAACACCAGGAGGACGTGCGCGGCAGGTTCTATCAAACGGTCGAGCGCACCATCCGGCCCAACACCAACCTGTACGTCGCAGTCTCGCAGGGGATCTACGACAACCTGCTGGCCGATGGCGTGCCGGAAGAGGCAGTCGCCCTGATCATCGACGCGGTCGACATCGACCCGAAGGTGATCGGCGTGGATAAGCCCTGGCTGCGGGCGGCCTTCGACCTGCCCGCCAGGTCGGTGGTGTGCACGGCGGTGGGGCGGCTGGCCGAGGAGAAAGGCTACGGCCACCTGATCAACAGCCTCGCCCAATTGAAGGACTCGCTCCCCGACCTGTACTGCCTGGTGGTGGGAGAGGGGCACCTGCGCGAGGCGCTCGAAGCGCATATCGAGGCGGTGGGGCTGGATGGACGGGTGCGGCTGGTCGGCTTCCGCGACCGCAACGAGGTGCTGGCGATCGTCAAGGCCAGCGACATGTTCCTGAGGCCCTCCATCGCCGAGGGCACGTCGGTTGCCCTGCTGGAAGCCGCCGCCCTGGGCACGCCGATCGTCGCCAGCCGGGTGGGCGGCATCCCACACGTCGTCCACCACGGGGAACACGCGCTGCTGGTCGAGGTGGGCGACGAGGCGGGGCTGGCCGCCGCGATCAGGCAGCTTCACGACCAGCCGGAGATGGCGGCCCGCCTGGGGAAGGCGGCGCAGGCGCGCATCTTCTCCGAGTTCGGCATCGACTCCCAGATCGCCGCTACGCAGCGGGCTTATGTGCATGCCTGGGAGCGCCGCAAGCAGCACCGACTCCAAAGGTTGTAGCCCGATGGGTGTGAAGCAGCGCCTCCTGGAGGTCGCTTACCGGGGTGGCCTGTTCGACGTATTCCACCGGGCGGCGGGTAAACGCCGTCTGACCGTGCTTGCCTACCACCGGATCGATAACCCGCACGCGCCGGGCTTCGACACCTTCAAGCCGAACGTCAGCGCCACCCCGGAGGCTTTCGCCGCGCAGATGGACTTCATCCGGCGGCGCTTCCACGTAGTGTACGACCAGCAGGTGGTCGGCTGGCTGCAAGGCACCCACTCGCTCCCGCCCTGCCCGCTGCTGATCACCTTCGACGATGGCTACCGCGATAACCTGGTCAACGCCCTGCCCATCCTGCGTGAGCGCGGCCTGCCCGCCGTCGTCTTTCTCGCCACCGATTACATTGGGAGCGGCGTGCCCTTCAACTGGGACCTGGCCGCCTACTGCTTCCACCATACCATCCAGGCTGAGGCCGACCTCCCGGCGCTCGGCCAGCAGTCGTGGAGCAGCGAGGCGGAGCGGGAGGTGGTGCTGAACCGGCTGCAGGCCCTGCTGAAAACCCTGCCCGCCGACGAGAGCCGGGCGGCGTACCAGGCGCTCCCCAGGGCGCTGGGCGTGGGTGTGCCGGACAATGCCTTCGCCGGGCTGCACCTGTCCTGGGACGAGGTGCGGGAGATGACCCTGGCCGGGGTGGCGATGGGCGCGCACACCGAGAGCCATCCGATCCTGACGCGGGTCTCGCCAGACCGGGTGCAGGCGGAGATCGCCGGGTCGAAAGCGCGCATTGAGGACGAGCTGGGGAGGCCGATCACCACCTTCGCCTATCCGAACGGCACCCCGGAGGATTTCAACCCGGAGGTGGAAGAGAGCGTGTATAGGGCGGGCTTCGAGGCGGCCTACACGATGGTGCCGGGACCGGCCCGCTTTGACGAGGCATGGGCTGATCCGCTTGCCATCCGGCGGGTGTCCGTCGGCCACCAGGATACGATGTCCCACTTCGCCGCGAAGGTGATCGGTCTGGCGCGCTACTTCTCGTAAAGGATCACGTCATGAGCGCACTGCTGCGCATTCTAATCGGCGTCTTTGTCATCCTGCACGGGCTGGTTCACCCTCTTTTGGCCGTGATACCGCCGCCCGGCGAGCAGCACACCGACGAGAACCCGGCCACCATGGGCAGCTACTGGACGGCTTCCTGGCTGTTCGGGAAGGGGCCGGGCGCTAAGAAGCTGCTCTATGTGCTGGCCGCGTTGGCGGCGCTGGTCTTGCTCGTGGCAGGCATCGCGTTCATCGGGCGGCTGTCCTGGGCGAAGACCGCCTGGCTGGCCGGGGCGGGCCTGTCGCTGCTGGTGCTGATTGTGTTCTGGAAGAAGGACTTCGTGTATGGGATCAGCATCGACGCGCTCCTCATTGCCGCTGCCTTCTTCACCTCCTGGTTCAGCGGATGAGGGTCGTCACCATGAAATGGAAATACGAGGCAGTATGCTGATGGCGAATAGGATGGTATCTACCCCACCACACGTAAAGCAGCGCCCGATGCCGAATGTAGTCTGCATGGGTGAGCTTCTGATCGACTTCGTGCCGATCGAGGCGGGCGTGACGCTGGCCGAGGCGGAAGCCTTCAAAAAAGCGCCGGGCGGCGCACCGGCCAACGTGGCGGTGGGGCTGGCCCGGCTGGGCGTCTCGGCGTGCTTCATGGGCAAGGTGGGCGACGACGACTTCGGGCGGTTCCTGGCCCAGACGTTGGTCGACAACGGCGTCGACACCACGCCGCTGGTCTTATCCGCCGAGGCGCACACCGCGCTCGCCTTCGTCTCGCTGAGCGCCCAGGGCGAGCGCGACTTCATGTTCTACCGCCACCCAAGCGCCGATATGCTCTTCGAGCCGAGCGAGGTGCGTGAGGAGAGCTTCCAGAGCGCTCGCATTTTCCACTATGGCTCGATCAGCCTGATCGGCGAGCCGAGCCGGGGGGCGACCCTGCACGCGATCCGCCAGGCGGAGGAGGCGGGCTGCCTGATCTCCTACGACCCCAACCTGCGGCTCCCGCTCTGGCCTGGCAAGGAGGAAGCGCGGGCCGGGCTGATGAAGGGCTGGGAGTCCGCCGAGGTGGTCAAGGCCAGCGCGGAGGAGATCGCCTTCCTGACCGGCGCGAGGGATGTCGAGAGCGGTGTCCGGCGGCTGTGGCACCCCCGCCTGAAGCTGGTGACGGTCACCGAGGGGGCGGCGGGCTGCCGCTACACCACCGGCGAGGCGAGCGGACATCTGTCTGGCTTCCCGGTCGAGGTGGTGGATACGACCGGCGCGGGCGACGGGTTCGTGGCCGGGCTGCTCGCGGCGCTGATCGATTCCCCGGCGCTGTGGGAGGACGTGCCTGCTCTGGAGGAGGCGCTGCGCTTCGCCAACGCGGTCGGCGCGCTGACCACCACCCAGCTTGGCGCGATCCCGGCGCTGCCTACCCGCGCAGCGGTCGAGGCGTTCTTGGCGAGCAGTGGGTAGAGGCGAGCGGGGGATAAGCTCGTCGTCCGGGTAGGGCTGCCCCGCTGCCTCATTGTGTCGCCGACCCCCAGCATCTGTCCCGGCGATCCGATCCCGACTGACCAGCCACCCGGCTGACCTGCGGGCGCGTGCCCCTTCTTGGTCGTACCACTATAATTGATAAACGCCCATTATAATTGTACAATATAGACGGTAACGACGACGTCGCTTTTTAAGCGCCAGCGTTCGGATAGCCATGCTGGGAGGGCGGGTCAACCGCCGATCTGCTGGCGATTGAGAGTAACGTGCTGCGGCGCGCGGGCCGGGCGCGCCCGACGGCACCCCATACTCGACATCAAACCGGCACAACGTACGCCAGATAGGAAAGGACGACGAGCATGAAAGTCGCCGCCATCACCGACGACGGAATAACGATCAGCCACCACTTTGGCCGGGCCAGGTACTACCAGGTGCACCTCATCGAGGACGGCGCGGTCGTCTCCCGCGAGCTGCGCGAGAAGGCGGGCCACCACGATTTCGCTCACGAGGGCGATCACGACCACGCTCACGAGGGCAGGCACGACCCGCGCGGCCACGGCTTTGGCCGGGGGGCGGCGGACCGCCACGCCCGCATGATCGAGGCAATCGCCGACTGCGACGTGCTGCTGGTGCGTGGCATGGGCCAGGGCGCATACCTGGCGCTGGGCGAGGCGGGCATCACCCCGATCGTCACCGACATCGAGACCATCGAGGAGGCGGTGCAGGCCTACCTCGACGGCGGGATCGTCGACCACACCGAGCGGCTTCATTAGAAGCCCTTCACCCACCAAAAAGGAGCAAGCGTGTCACAAGAAGAGCTGATCAAGGGATTGAATGAAGACCTGGCCGCCGAGCTGGGCACCGTCATCCGCTACACGTACCAGTCGAGCAAGGCGATGGGCTTCGCCGGGGTTGAGCTGCGCGAAATCCTGGAGGGCGAGATCGCCGACGAGCTGGGCCACGCTGCCTTCCTGATGGACGTGATCGTCGACCTGGGCGGCGAGCCGACCACGGTCCCGACGACCTTCGAGAAGCCGGACGGCCTGAAGGCCATGCTTGAGCTTGACCTCAAGATGGAGAAGCAGGACGTGGAGCACTACCGGGCGCACGCCGCCCTGGCCGAGGAACTGGGGCTGGTCGAGCTTCAGATCAAGCTGGAGGAGATGGCCGCCGACGAGGCCGGGCACGCCCGTGAGCTGCGGCGGCTGCTCGGCGGGTTGTAGGGCCGGATAGAAGATAAGCCCGTTCGTGACGCGGGGGCGAGAATCGTCTCGCCCCTTTGTTTTTACCCGGTCTACCCGGATGGTGGACGCCGTGCCCGCCGGTTGGTTGTCTCACTCCTCGACCAGCTTGTGGCTGAACTCCAGCCCGTAGTCCATGCCGTACACCGCTTTGATCTGGGCGATGCGCGCCTGCGCTTCCTCGTCGAAGGGGCTTTGCCCCTCGAAGGCGTGCAGCACGATCCCTTCCAGCAGGTCGCCCAGCGAGATGTCGTGATACTCCGCCAGCGCCTTGAGCACCTTCAGCATGCGCTTCTCGATCCGCACGCCGGTCTGCACGCGCTCCACCTTCAAGTGATCGCTCATCGGGTTCTCCTCCGGGGGTAAAAACAGGGCTTGACAACCCTATTATACCACGGTACAATGTTACCATAATAACATACACTGATTCTTGATGCGGAGCGGCAGGTCGCCGCTCTTTTTCTATTCTACGCCCAAGGAGAACCCCGTGGACACCTCATACCGCGCATCCGGTATGCGCACCTTTTATGTCGTCTGGTTCGGCCAGCTCGTCTCGACCTTTGGCTCCGGCCTGACCGCTTTCGCGGTGGGCGTGTGGCTCTTCCAGCAGACCGGGACGGTGACGCCGCTGGCGCTGCTGCTGCTCTTCAAGACTCTGCCCGTGATCGTCCTCTCGCCCTTCGCCGGGGCGCTGGTCGACCGTTGGGACAGGCGGCACGTGATGCTGCTCGCCGATGGTGTGGCCGCCTGCACGACGATCCTGCTCGCGCTGCTCTTCCTGGCCGGGCGGGTCGGGCGCTGGCAGCTTTATGGGCTGGTGGCGCTGGCCGCTGCCGCCGAGACCCTCCAGGTGCCCGCCTTCCTCGCTTCGGTCTCGCTGTTGGTACCCGAAGCGCAGTATGGGCGGGCCGACGGGATGGCCCAGGTCGCCCAGGCGGTAGCCGACATCCTCGCCCCCACGCTGGCCGGGCTGCTGCTCGTCACGATCGGCGTGCCGGGCGTGCTGCTGATCGACTTCGCCACCTTTCTGGTGGCCGTTGCCACGC
>JARRJX010000163.1:0-5366 GCA_037388645.1 Chloroflexota bacterium | reverse complement strand
CTGGCCCCGCCCGCATCTCCAATTGGTGGGTTTATGACTGCGACATCGGCGCAGACATCTCAAGCTCCTCGGTTTTCTCGTTGAAAACCAGCTCGCCGTCCACGTAGTCGACCAGGATCGTCGTCCCAGACTCGAAGCGCCCCATCAGGATGTTGTCCGAGAGGGCATCCTCGATCTGGTTCTGGATCACCCGGCGCAGTGGGCGAGCGCCGTATTCAGGGTCAAACCCTTCTTCCGCCAGGTGCTCGGTGGCAGCCGGGGTCAGCTCGATCTGCACGCCGTGCTCGGCCAGCCGCTCCCGCACGTCGTTGAGCAGCAGGTTGACGATCTCGGCGATCTCCGCCTTGTTCAGCGACCGGAACACGATCGTCGCGTCTACCCGGTTGAGGAACTCAGGCCGGAAGGCGCGGCGCAGCTGGTCCATCAGCTTCTTGCGCATCTCCTCGTACGCTTCACCTTCGACAGATTCCTCGTCACGCGGGACGTTGAAGCCCAGTTGCGTGCTGCGCTTGATCGTATCCGCCCCGATGTTGCTGGTCATGATGATGATCGCGTTGCGGAAGTCGACCATCCGCCCCCGCGCGTCCGATAGGTGCCCTTCCTCCATGATCTGGAGCAGCATGTTGAACGCCTCCGGGTGGGCCTTTTCGATCTCGTCGAAGACGACGATCGAGTACGGGCGGCGGCGGATCGCTTCGGTAAGCTGTCCCGCGTCCTCGTATCCCACGTAGCCGGGAGGCGCACCCACCAGCCGGGCGACGGTGTGGCGCTCCATGAACTCGCTCATGTCAAGCTGGATCAGCGCTTCCTCGCTGCCGAACATGAACTCGGCCAGCGCCTTGGTTAGCTCGGTTTTACCCACGCCGGTCGGCCCCAGGAAGATGAACGAGCCGATCGGGCGGCGCGGGTCTTTCAGGCCCGCCCGCGCCCGGCGCACGGCCTTGCTGATCGCCTCGATCGCCTCGTGCTGCCCAACGATCCGCCGGTGCAGGGCGGCTTCCATCTCAAGCAGGCGCTCGGTTTCCTCGCCTGCGATGCGGGTCACCGGGATGCCCGTCCACATCGCCACAACTTCTGCGATGTCCTCGGCCACCACCTGGGCCTCGCCCGATTCCGTCCAGTTCTGGCGGATCGAGGTGAGGTACTCCGTCAGTTCTTCCTGGCGGCGCTCCAGGATTTCGCGGGCGTCGTCCGTCTCAAAATCGCCCGCTTCGAGCTTCTCGCCGATCTCCTCGATCTCGTCCTGCGTCCGCCGGACGCGGATCGCCTCCGGCGACTTGTACATCCGCACCCGCGAGCCGCTCTCGTCGATCAGGTCGATTGCCTTGTCCGGCAGGAACCGGTCCGGCACGTAGCGCGCCGAGAGCTGCGCGGCGGATTCAATCGCCTCGTCCGTGATCTTCAAGGAGTGGTGCTGCTCGTAGGGCGCGCGGATGCCGTGCAGGATCTCGATTGTTTCTTCAATCGTCGGCTCTTCCACCATGATCGGCTGGAAGCGCCGCTCTAATGCCGCGTCCGATTCGATGTGGCGGCGGTATTCGTCCAGGGTGGTCGCCCCGATGCACTGGAGTTCCCCGCGTGCCAGGGCGGGCTTCAGGATGTTGGCCGCGTCGACCGAGCTGCCCGCCGAGCCTGCCCCGACCAGCATGTGAACCTCGTCGATGAAGAGGATGCTCTCCGACGCTTTAAGCTCGTCGATCACGCGCTTCAGCCGTTCTTCGAACTGGCCGCGATACATCGTCCCCGCGACCAGCGAGCCGACGTCAAGCTGGAGCAGGCGCTTGCCGAGCAGCGGGCCGGGCGTCTCGCCTTCAACGATCCGCTGGGCCAGCCCCTCCACGATGGCCGTCTTGCCCACGCCAGGCTCCCCGATCAGGGCCGGGTTGTTCTTGGTGCGGCGGCTGAGCACCTGGATCACCCGCTCGATCTCCATCTCGCGCCCGATGACCGGGTCGAGCTTGCCTTCCTCGGCCTTCTGAGTCAGGTCGGTGGCGAGCTGGTCGACCAGTGGGGTCTTCTGGCTGCTGGATTCGCGGCGGCGGCTCGGAGAAGGAGCCGCGGTCGGGCGCGGGGACGAAGGGCTGTCCTGGAGCGCCCGGTGTGTTTGCTTGCGGATTTGCTCAGGCGTGATGTTCAACGTCTTGAGCACGTCGATCGCCACCCCTTCGTTGTAGCGCATCAGCGCCAGCAGCAGGTGCTCCGTCCCGATGTAATGGTGGTTGAGCTGGCGGGCTTCCTCGACGGCCAGTTCCAGGACCTTCTTGGTTCCCGGCGACAGGTCGAGTTTGGCGAAAGGCGTGCGCTCGCCGGAGCGCGTCTTGCGCTCGACCAGCGGCTCAACCTTCTCCAGCTCCAGGCCAAGGTCTCTGAGCACACGCCCGGCGACGCCTCCCTCCTCCCTGATCAGGCCAAGCAGCAGGTGCTCTGTTCCAATATAACTATGCTGTAGCCGTTCTGCCTCTTCTTGAGCCAGGCTAAGTACGCGGCGAGCGCGCTGTGTAAAGCGCTGCATTTTGTCGGGCATGACCTCGAGCCCTCCATCCTCTCAAAATCGGTCTAAATACAATAACGCTGTATGCCACCAACACGTTTCGACATCTAACGAACTGGCTGTGATCCTACCGTATTCAAATTGAATCTGCTAGTGTCCGGAACGTTTGAGCGAGGGGTCGTCTGGGGGCTGTCTCGCATCTCACGAATGGGCTTTTTAGTGCGACTGTTCGAGGTGTGGGGTCTGATGGTACGACCGGCCCTGTGCGCGGCGTCCCAGCCTCAGTTCGTGGCAGGCACAAAGGCTCTCGCGGCGAATGGGCCGTTTGCTCCCCCCAGATAGGCAGCCCTCTTGTCTGTGGTTGTATGGTTTCCTTAATGTTGATCCGGGTGGTTGGAACATAGTTGGGTGACACAAAACGAGACCGCCCCGCCAGACCGCCTGGGTCAGCGGGTTTTCTCCAGAGCTCCATCTAAAGCCGCACCCAATTATTCGCCGCGCGGGTAGACGGCGATCACGATCGGGAGCGGCACATACGCCGGGATCACGATCTGCTCGCCTGGCATGTTCACCCCCAGCCCGCTGGAGCGCCCCCCATCCAGGTTCATTGCTGTGTAGAGACTCAGGTCGGAGGCGGCCAGCCAGCGAGACAGCCCGTAGAGCGTGAAATAAGACCAGTCGATCAGCAGCACGATCACGTTTCCCTGCTCGTCCAGCGCGATCACCGTGCGCCGCGCCGCGCGCCCGGTATCCTCCGGGTAGGCGGGCTGGCGGCCCGGCAGCAGCAGCATCGGGTACGACTCCACCGCCTGGTCGAAGCGCAGCCCGCGCGGGTTGTATGTCGACCGGCCCAGCGCGTAGAGTTCGACCGCGCCGTCGATCACCGTAAATATCCCTGGGATGCCGATGCTGTCGTCGCCGTACAGCGTCGGGTAAAGCGGTATGCCGAACAGCTCGCCGTCGATGATGATCCGCCCCACCGGGCGGTTGTTGCCGGAGAAGAACCCGCCGTTGAACACCGCCAGCGCCCCCGTCTCCGCCTCCCACTCCTCGATGGTGCGCGGCTGCGCCGGGTCGTAATGCACCCGAAAAGTGACGGCGTCAGGGTCGAAGCGCAGCGCGTACAGGTAAGCCGGGGCCGAAGAGCCGGGCAGCTCCACCGGGACGTACCGCTGCCCGATCCCCGGCGCGGCGGTGTTCCAGGCAGGCGGGGGCAGGCTGGGTGATGGGGATGGGGTGGCGCTGGGGGGTGGCGTGCGCCGGGTCGCCGTGGGCTGCGAGTCGGCTGTCGATGGCAGGGCCGTTCGGGTCGGGCTTGAGGTAGCCGTGGCGCTAGGGGGCAGCGTGGGTGCCGCCGGATGGGCCAGGTCGCCCACCGGCTCGGCGCAGCCCGCCAGCAGGGGCAGAGTCGCCAGCGCGGCGATCAGGGCGATCACCCCACTTCTTTCTCTGTGCAAAAGCCGCTTTTCCCCCACGCCGGGCTGACACGACCGCCTATCACTCATGGCCCTCAATTATAGGCCAGATCGCCGTGCCGTCCATGGTCAGGCGCTCTCTATCTGCGGCTAGCCAGGGCCACCCGTTTGTGCTAAGATGAAGCTACCCCTGGGACAGGGGCATTTTATGGCGAATGATAATGGTAGCCAGCGCGCAGGGTCGAGTGGTGGGGTGAACAGCCATGTCTAGTGATAGAGGACGTTCGGGTAAGCGTCGTGGGCCTCGATTGCCCGGTGGGATAGGGCGCAGGGCGGAGGACAACGAGGAGAAAGAGCAAGGCTCGCCGTTGTCGCGCTTCAATCCCCTTGGTGGGAGGCAGCAGGCCGCCGATGACTGGGACCAGGGACGCTCATCCGGGCGTGGTGGTCAGCCCAACCAGGGCGATCAGGAACAGGGCAAAGGGCTGGGCGGCCTTCGTGACCGTCTGCCTGGCGGCCTTCGTGATCGTCTGCCCGGCGGTGGTGGTCGTGATCAGGGCGGCTCCGGTCGCTCCGGTGGCACGCCGCCGCCGCGCTCTGGGGGCTTGCCTGGCTCGCGCCCTGGCTCCCCACAGCGCGGTGGCAGCCAGTCTCAGCGTCCTGGCGGTCTGCCCGGCGCGCGTCCCGGCTCCCCGGCACACGGCGGCAGCCCGACGTCCCGCCCTGGCAGCTTGCCCGGCTCGCGGCGCGGCACGCCTGAAAACCCAACAGGGGGGCCACCTCGTTCTGGCAGCTTACCGGGGTCGCGTCCTGGCTCCCCACAGCGCCCTGGTGGCTTGCCCGGCTCGCGCCCTGACTCCCCCACCCGTGGTAGCGGCCAATCTCAGCGCCCTGGCGGCTTGCCTGGCTCGCGTCCCGGCTCCCCCACCCGTGGTGGCGGCCAGTCTCCGCGTCCCGGCAGTCTACCCGGTTCGCGCCCTGGCTCCCCACAGCGCAGTGGCGGCCAGTCTCAGCGTCCCGGCAGCCTGCCCGGCTCTCCCACCCGTGGTGGCAGCCAATCGCAGCGCCCTGGCGGCTTACCCGGCTCGCGTCCCGGCGGTAGCCCAACCTCCCGCCCTGGTGGCCTGCCCGGCTCCCCAGCCAGTGGCGGCCAACCTCAGCGCCCCGGTGGCTTGCCCGGCTCGCGCCCTGGCTCCCCACAGCGCCCCGGCGGCTTACCCGGCTCTCCCACGCGCGGTGGCAGCCAATCTCAGCGCCCCGGCGGATTGCCTGGTTCGCGTCCCGGCTCTCCATCCCGCCCCGGCGGCAGCAGCTTACCGTCTCGACCCAGCGGCGGCCCAACCGCCCGCCCTGGCGGCTTACCCGGCTCACGTCCCGGCTCCCCACAGCGTGGCGGCTCTCCACAGCGCCCCGGTGGCCGACCGGGTTCGCGTTCTGGCTCACCATCCCGCCCCGGCGGC
>JARRJX010000162.1:0-5370 GCA_037388645.1 Chloroflexota bacterium | reverse complement strand
CCCCCGCCGTAGACGTAGGCGGTGTTGATCCGGTTCAGCCCGTAGCCGGGGATGTCGACGTACAGGTCACGCGGGATGGAGAGGATGCCCGCCTGCTTGTTGACCGGGTCGGCCATCATCACCATGATGGTATCGGTGCGGTTGCGGTAGCCCTGCTGATCAGGGCGGGTATCGGCCCCCATCACCAGCACGGTCACCCGATCGGTGCCCTGGAAGGGAGATAGGGTCGGGGCCAGAAACTCCGGGTTGGGCGTGGCGTTGGGCGTGGCGGTCGGCTGGAGGAAGGCACGGCTGCCCTCCTCGCGGAAGGGGTTGAAGGCATCGCCGGTCAGCGCGGCACGCAGCACCACCGCGACCAGCAGCCCAAGCATCAGCGTGCCGAGCATCATGCCGCCGATGCCGAACACGGTCCCGACCGGGCCGGTGGACGGAATGCGGCGCAGCACGGACGCCCGCTTCACGCCGGGCCGCCGCCGGGCCTTCGTCGCGCCTGCCTGGGTTGAGTTCGGATTGCGGCGGGTTGTGCCTTCGCCCATGTTGTCCTGTTTAACACTCGCAGATTGAGTCATATGCTCACCAATGTTGTTGATTGTACCCGCAGGGTGTGTTTTGATACAATTTCCGAGACGTGCGAACCGGCAAAAAGGTTCCCCTGGAGGCACGGTGACCGACAATTCTACACACTCCGACACCTATCCGCCCACCGTCTGGCGGTTGATTGTCCATCGGCCAGCCGACGGCCCGACCAACATGGCTATCGACGAGGCGATCACGGAACACGTCCGGGCAGGGGACGCGCCGCCGACGCTGCGCTTTTACGGTTGGGACCCGGCCTGCCTGTCGCTGGGGCGGGGGCAGCCCGTCTCGGACGTCGACCTGGAGCGCCTGCACGCGCGGGGCTGGGACGTGGTGCGGCGGCAGACCGGCGGGCGGGCGATCCTGCACGTCGACGAGTTGACTTACTCGATCTCCATCCCCCAGAGCGACCCGCGCGTGCAGGGGGACCTGGTGGACAGCTACCGGCAGCTCAGCCGGGGGCTGATGGCCGGGCTGGCCCTGCTGGAAGCGCCCGTCCATTCCGAGCAAGCCGACAAGGACGCCCATGGGTTCAAGGGGCCGGTGTGCTTCGAGGTGCCCTCCGACTACGAGATCACCGCCTACGGGCGCAAGCTGCTGGGCAGCGCCCAGACCCGGCGGGACGAGATGGTGCTCCAGCACGGCGCGCTGCCGCTGAGGGGGGACATCGGGCGAATCTGCGACGCGCTGGCGTTCGACACGGAAGCGGCGCGGGAGAAGGCACGCGCCCGCGTGGTCGAGCGGGCGATCACGCTGGGCGAGGCGCTGGGCCGGGCGATCAGCTTCGAGGGGGCCGCCACCGCGCTGGCGGAGGGGTTCTGCCAGGCATTGAACGTGCGGCTGGAAGAGGGGGCGCTCAGCGAGGCGGAAGAGGCACGCGCCGAGCAGTTACGGGTGGAGAAATACACCGCCGAGGCGTGGACGGCGAGGCAGTAGGATAGCCGGTCAGCATTTCAGCTTATCAGCCGGTTAGCTGGTGGGCTGCCTTATAGCGATAGGGAGAATTAGAAGGACGCATTGGGCGACCATAAGCAGACGATCCTCCAGACATGGAAGGAACGTGCCGAGCAGTTGAAGAAAGAAGTCTACGCGCTGTACCTCGCCTACCGGGACCCGCGCACGCCCTGGTATGGCAAGGTTTTTGCCGCGCTGGTGATCGCCTACGCCTTCAGCCCAATCGACCTGATCCCCGATCCGATCCCGATCCTGGGCTACCTGGACGACCTGATCCTGGTTCCGCTCGGCGTAGTGATCGCGCTGAAGATGATCCCGGCGGAGGTGATGGCCGACTCGCGCCTGAAAGCCGAAGAAGCGTTCCAGTCGGGGAAGCTGCCGGTAAGCTGGGTCGGCGCGGCGCTCGTCGGCGCGATCTGGATCGCGTTGGCTGTGGTGGCCGTGATAATCACACTGCGCCTTCTCCGGGGTTTGCATCAAGCACCCGGCCCAACCTGAGAACGCACCATACGAGGGAGGAGACACTCCCCTGACGAACGCACCGAATGCAGCCTCTACAAGCTCGCTGAAAGGCATCCCACGCAACGTGTGGGTGATGACCGCCACCAGCTTTCTCACCGACGTGTCAAGCGAGATGATCCTCAACCTGGTGCCCCTGTTCCTGGCGAACGTGCTGGGGGTGTCGACCGCCGTGATCGGGCTGATCGACGGTATCGCGGAGACGACTGCCAGTGTGCTAAAAGGCTACTCCGGCTGGCTGTCTGACAGGCTGGGCGGGCGCAAATGGCTGGCCGTGGCCGGGTATGGCCTCTCGGCGGTTGCCAAGCCGTTTTTGTACCTGGCTGGCTCCTGGGGCAGCGTTCTGGCGGTGCGTTTTGCCGACCGGGCCGGGAAGGGCATCCGCACGTCCCCGCGTGATGCGCTGATCGCCGACAGCATCGACGAGCACCATCGGGGAATCTCGTTTGGCCTGCACCGCGCCGGGGATACCGCCGGGGCGATGCTGGGCCTGATCGTTGCGCTGGGGGTCATCCTGCTGACCCAGGCGCAGGCGCTCGACCTCAGCCGCCGGACGTTTCAACTGCTGGTGCTGATCGGGATCGTCCCCGGCCTGCTGGCCGTACTGGTGCTGGCGGTGGGCGCACGCGACATCAAAACCGACCAGGGACGGGATCGTCCGAGGTCTAGCCTCAGATTTCGAGACCTCAACGCAGACTTTAAGTTCTTCCTGCTGGTCGTGGCGATCTTCACCCTGGGCAATTCGTCCGACAGCTTCCTGATTTTGCGGGCACAGGAACGCGGGCTGACCGTCGCCGGGGTGCTGGGGATGCTGATCACGTTTAACCTGGTATATGCTGCACTGTCCGGCCCGCTGGGGGCGCTCTCCGACCGGGTTGGCCGCCAGCGCCTGATCATCGGCGGGTGGCTCGTCTACAGCCTGCTTTACCTGGGGTTTGCGGTGTCCAGCCAGGCGTGGCACATCTGGGCGCTCTACGCCCTCTACGGTGTTTACTATGCGGCGGTCGAGGGAACGGCGAAGGCGATGGTCGCGGATTTGATCCCATCGGAGCAGCGCGGAACCGCCTACGGCTTTTATAACTCTACCGTCGGGTTAATGGCGCTCCCGGCCAGCCTGCTGGCAGGCATTCTATGGCAGGGGGTGGGTTCGTGGGGCGGGTTTGGCCCCTCGGCCCCCTTCCTGGTTGGAGCCGGGCTGGCGCTGACCGCCGTGCTATTGATGCTGCGGGCCTTCCGAAGGTGATCAGCTAACTCGACGTCGACTTCTCCGATTAGATGATCATCCATACAAACCGGTCAGCGGGAATAGCGCAACTGAAAAATGACAAGACTGGCCGGATCATATCGATCCTCGGATAGGATTTGAAAACCCTCGCCCTGGAGAAGCTGGCCCGCGAGCCGGGCCTGATAAGCATCCGTATCCTGAACCACGTAGTAAAAAGAATCGAGGGACTTGAGCCGATCGACGAGGGCCGCAAGCGCGGAGCCAGACCGGGCGTCGACGGCGTGGCTCACCGGGGTGGGGATGTCCGATTCCTCGGCGGGATCGGAGGGGAAGATGAAAACCTCGTCGTCCTCATCGACCCCGGCAAGAAGCCAATCGCGGGCTTCCACGCTGTACCAGGGGCGGCTGACTTCCACGACGACCAACTGGCCTTGTCTGTAGCTGTCCGGCAGGATGCGCACCGGCTCCAGGTGCGCGTATTCGTTCAACCGGTAGGCGGCCAACTGGTGGATGTAGGTTTGCCAGGCGGGCAAGCACGAGTCATCCAGAATGAAGACAAGCTCGCGCACGCACTTGATGTCTGGCTGGGTGGTGAAGGGCTGATCGGGGACGTTGGGGTTGGCATAGCTGGTCGCCACGACGCGCTGGTTTTGAATCACAAAGAGCATGAAGAATGCCATCAGAGCGGCGATGATGCCCAGGTTGAGCAGCTTGAGAGCGATCGGCTGACGGGCGCGGTGGGCGAGACGCCAGACCACGACCGCGCTCAACCCGACCAGCGCCACCCAGAAAACAGACTCAAGGGTGGCATACCAGGCCAGGAAGGGATGGTTGCTCAGCACGTCGGGATAGGATGCACCCTCCGGCCAGGCCAAGCGGGAGAGGCCGATCAGCATCCCACTGCCCCACCCATAGCCAGCCAGAACCAGCCAGCGAAAAACGGCACGCCGATCCTTCTCTACCGCCAGGAGAAGCACCACGTCGACGACAAGAAGGAGCGCGCCCAGGATTCCAACCAGGGCGGAAAGCCAGTAAAGCTGGGTGGTGGAATAGAGGGTGAAGCGGCTGACTAAAAAGGCCCCCAGGTACATGAACGAATAGCCAAACGCGCCAAGCAAGCGCCTGACGTGCAGCGCATTCTCCAGCAGGGAGCCTGTGGAATGGTGGGGCACGCCAAACCAGTAGAGGGCGAGGGCGGCGATGGCGACCACGACCCAGGCGACGAGATAGGCGCGGCGGCGATATCCAAATTGCCAGAGCGCCACCCCCAGCAGGGGCCAGACAATGACGTTGCTGCCCACCGTAAAGGTTCCCATAAAGGTCAGGATGATGCCTGCCACCAGGCGCTTCCAGCCGGGCTGCCCGGTACCCAACACCCACAGGGCGGCGGTAACAAAGAAGATGCCGAAGTAAAAGTGGCCGGAGTAACTCAGCAGCCAGTTCACGTCCTGGTGGATCGAGAAGAGCAGCATCGAGAATGCGGGGAGCACATACAGGGCCAGCTCTGGGCGGTCCGCCTTGAGCGTGAGGGCGCAGAAGACAAGGCTGAATATGGTCAGGGCGACGCTGACGTACATGCCGACGACCAGGTTCCAGTTGGTGGTGACGACCAGGATGGCCGTCTTCAGCGTGTTGAACAGCGCATAATGATCGGAGACCTGGAGCGCCTGGTAGAACCGGTGGAGATCGAAGGTTCCCTTTTTGATCGAGAGAACCATGCCCATCAGGCGGAACTCGTCGAAGTAGGCGATGTTCTCGCCATGAATCCGGATGAAAATGACGACAAAGGCGAGCGGGATCAGCCCCAGACAAATGAACAGGAAGTGTTGGGGAACGAGCAGCCAGCGAGCGCAGCGGCGAATGGAGGTCGTCATTGGAAGCAGCTTTTCAGCCTTTCAGAATTTTCAGCGGAGGGAAAGCGGCCTACCATGTCAACAAACCCGAGATCGGGCTGATAATCGGAAGCGAGCTCGAGCCCGCCGACGAAAAGGTCGTGCTGTATCGCGGATTCTTCATGTTCGCGATACTCGCCATGGTCTTCGCGACATTTATTCTGCTCGAGCTCCTCGGTCTCACCAGACCGCAACCACTTCCGA
>JARRJX010000161.1:0-5378 GCA_037388645.1 Chloroflexota bacterium | reverse complement strand
GCGGCGCAACGTGGTGTTTGTGCTCCTCTCCCTAGAGATCATGCTTAACGCCGCCGGGCTGGCTTTCATCGTCGCCGGTGCCCGCTGGGGACAGGCCGATGGACAGGTGATGTTCATTTAGAACCTGGCGTCAACAGCAGCGGAACTGGCGGACGGCCTGGCCCTGGTGCTGCGCTTCCGCCGTCATTTCAAATCTCTAGACCCCGGCGCTGCCAGCACAATGCGAGGTTAAAATGTTGGCTCTTCTCGTGCTTGTTCCTTTGCTGCCTGTGCTTGGATTTGCGGTGCTGACCTTGATGAGCAGCCATCATCCACCGCGCAGGGTCGCCGCTGCGATTGGGGTCGGTTCGGTGGCCGTGTCGTTTGTCGTGACGCTGCTGATCACAGTGACGTTCCTGACCTCCCCGCCGCCGGGCCATGCAGATGTCCAGACGCTTTGGGACTGGATAGCTGTGGGCGATTTTTCTGTGCGCGTTGCCCTGCACCTGGACGCACTCTCGTTGGTCTTTGTGTTGATCATCACCTTCGTCGGCTCACTCATCCACCTGTATTCGACAGAGTTTATGGCAGATGAAAACGACTGGAACTATGCGCGTTTTCTCTCCTACCTGAATCTCTTTGTCGGGATGATGCTGGTTCTGGTGCTGGCGAACAACCTGCTGCTGCTCTACCTGGGTTGGGAAGGCGTTGGACTGTGCAGCTTCTTGTTGATCGGCTTCTGGTACCAGGACCCGAACAATGGTCGTGCCGCCCGCAAAGCCTTCCTCGTCACTCGCATCGGGGACACAGCGCTGATCGTGGGACTGTTCCTTCTCTTTGACAACCTGGGCACGCTCAACATTCAACTCCTGATGACGCGCGCGACCGAACAATGGGCACCCGGCTCGGCGCTCGCGGTAGCGGCGGCTGCCTTGCTGCTGGGTGGTGCGGTGGGCAAATCGGCGCAGTTGCCGCTGCAAATCTGGCTGCCCGACGCTATGGCCGGTCCCACGCCGGTCAGCGCTCTGATCCACGCTGCCACTATGGTGACGGCAGGCGTATATCTCATTGCCCGCACCCACGCGCTGTACGCGCTGGCCCCAACGGTCATGACCGTCGTGGCGATCATTGGCGCATTGACCCTGCTGTTGGCCGGATTCAGCGCCCTCACCCAGTGGGATATCAAGCGCGTGCTGGCCTATTCCACCATGAGCCAGATCGGGTACATGTTCCTGGCGCTAGGGGTAGGGGCCTGGACAGCAGCCATCTTTCACTTCATGGTCCACGCCTTTTTCAAGGCGCTGCTCTTTCTCGGTGCGGGCGTCGTCATATCGCGCCTGCACCACGAGCACAGCATGTTTAAGATGGGCGGCCTTCGCAAAGAACTGCCGTTGACCTTTTGGACTTTTCTCATCGGGTCGGGCGCGCTTGCCGCGCTGCCGCTGGTCACCGCTGGTTTTTACAGCAAGGACAAGATTCTTTGGGATGTCTGGTCTTCGGCGCAGGGGGGACCCTGGCTGTGGGCCGCCGGGCTGGCAGGCGCGCTGCTGACCAGCCTCTATACCTTCCGCATGGTGTTTCTGACCTTTTTTGGCGATCCACATCCGCTGGTTCAGGAGCATTCACCCCTCCCCCGACCGGGAATACGAATCCGTATTCCACTCGTCACGCTGGCGGTGTTGGCGGTGCTGGCGGGGTTGCTGGATGTTCCCAAGACATTGGGCAACTTTCCACTGCTCTCGGACTTTTTGCACCAGGTCTTACCGCCTGTGGAACAGGTCGCCACGGGCACGAGCGAGGCGACCGTGCAGGTCCTTTCCTCCCTCGTGGCATTGACCGGTGTTGCCATCGCTTATCTGTTTGTCATGCGCTGGCGCGTCATGTTGCAGCGGCTGACCCACACGCCCATCGGAGCCGCTCTGTGGCGCTTGTGGTTCGAGGGCTGGGGCTTTGATCGGCTCGATAACGCATTGATCACGAAGCCATTCCTGTGGTTGGCCCGCGTCGACAAGCGCGACGTGATAGACCTAATGCCTGCGCAGTTAGGGGGCATCAGCGAGGCCATATCTGCCTTGCTGAAACGCACCCAAACGGGCCAGCTTCGTTGGTACGCCCTGGCGATTGTCGCCGGTGCTGCGGTGTTTCTAACGGCGGTGATTGTCCTATGATACTGAACTGGTTGCTACTCATCCCTTTGCTGGGCGGGGTTGTCGCCTGGCTGGTCGGCCTCCGACGTCCCATGTGGTCACGCTGGCTCTCACTTGCGGCGCTAGGCGCGTATTTCATTCTTGTGCTGGCCTTATGGGTCACCAACGTCGACCGCCTCACCGTTGCGACAGAGCAACCATGGCTGCTGCAATTCGACTCCGCCTGGATTCCCCAGATCGGTGCTCGCTACCATCTGGCTCTGGACGGCCTTAGCCTGGTGCTGCTGGCACTGACCGGCCTGCTGAGTTTGCTGGCGGTGGCGACTTCGTGGCAGGAGATTCAGGACCGTGTGGGGTTCTTCCACTTCAATCTCTTGTGGGCGGTGGCGGCGCTGACCGGTGTGTTCCTGGCAGTGGACCTGCTGCTCTTCAGTTTCTTTTGGGAAGTCATGCTCGTGCCGCTGTACCTCCTGATTGGCATCTGGGGACATGAGCGCCGTATCTATGCCACTCTCAAATTCGTCCTTTTCACGCAGCTTGGCGGTCTTTTGATGTTGGTCGCCATCCTGGGCCTGTACTTCCTGCATGGTGATACGACGGGCATTTACACCTTTGACTATCAAAGCCTGTTGGGCACCAACGTGGCCTTCCCTAGGTTGGCTTTTTGGTTGATGTTGGGCTTTTTTGCGGCCTTTGCCGTCAAGTTGCCCGCGTTCCCCCTGCATTCCTGGCTGCCCGATGCCCACACCGAAGCACCCACTGCGGGCAGTGTGCTGCTAGCCGGGTTGGTGCTCAAGGCAGGCGCGTATGGGTTCCTGCGTTTCCTGTTCCCACTCTTTCCTCAGGCGGCTGCCAGTTTCGCACCGGTCGCCATGGGACTAGGGGTCATCGGCATCCTCTACGGCGCTGTGATGGCGTTTGCCCAGACAGACCTGAAGCGCATGGTGGCCTACACCAGTGTCAGTCATATGGGCTTTATCCTGTTGGGCGTTTTTTCCCGGCATAATCTGGCTTGGCAAGGGGCCGTCGTCATCATGGTCGCGCATGGCCTCAGCACAAGCGGCTTGTTCATGCTGGTAGGCGACCTGTACCAACGGTTGGGCACCCGCGACATCACTCGCATGGGCGGCTTGTGGACTCTGGCCCCACGCATGAGTCGCATCGCCCTGATGCTAGCCCTGGCCTCGTTGGGATTGCCTGGCCTTGTGAATTTCGTCGGCGAGTACCTGGTCCTGGTAGGCGTCTATAAAACCAATTCGTGGATGGCAGGAGCGGCGGCGGTTGGATTGGTCATCGCCACCGTTTATTCGTTGTGGATGCTCCAGCGCATCTTTACCGGTGAGAACGTCGCGGGCTGGCACATCGCAGATTATGGTCGCCGGGAGCTGGCGATCATGACTGTTGTCGTCGTCCTGCTGGTTGGGCTGGGCCTGTATCCCCAGTTGCTCCTGAACACGACGCAGACAGCGTTAACGCATCTGCAGGCCACCACTGCCGCGACCGAGTCCAGTGTTGGGCAAGCCCAGACCCTCGTCCAGCCTTATGAACAGCTACCGGCAGCCGGCGGGGACGGAACGGCGTATTCATTGGAAAGGGGAAAGTGATCGTGACGACTAGCGACCTGCTGGCGATTCTTCCTCTGATTATCGTTGCGACGACCGCCCTCGTAGTAATGTTGGCTATCGCGGTTCGCCGCGTCCATCGCTTGACGGCCAGTCTGACCCTGACCGGCCTAACCCTGGCTTTTGTCTCGCTGTTTGTAGCGGCGCGTTTCGCTGTACGCTCGGTGACGCCGTTGCTGATCGTGGATGGCCTAGGGCTGGCTTTCCTGGGGTTGATCCTCGCCGCAGGGCTGGTCGTCACTCTGTTTACTTACGTCTATCTGGAGCGCGGCGTTGAGCAACGTGACGAGCACTATCTGTTGCTCCTGATAGCCATCTTGGGGACTATGGCCCTGGCGATGAGTGTACACTGGAGCGCGTTTTTCCTGGGACTGGAAACACTCGGCGTGGCGCTGTATAGCTTGATCGCATATCAGGCTGCGCAGCCACGCGCTATCGAAGCGGGCATCAAGTATTTCACCCTGGCTGCCTTGTCCACTGCCTTTGTGGCTTTTGGCATAGCTTTGATTTATGCGGACACCGGATCACTGGAGCTGGATGCTTTGACTAGCCTGGCGACAGAGGGCAGCCTTCTCACGTTAGCCGGTATCGTGCTGGTACTGGTCGGGATCGCCTTCAAGCTGGCGCTCGTTCCTTTCCATCAATGGAGTCCCGATGTGTACCAAGGCGCGGCAGCACCGGTCACAGCCTTGATCGCCACGATTTCCAAAGCCGGGGTGTTCGCCTTCTTTCTGCGTACTTCCGTCGTATTGGCCCTTCCCCTCGACTCGAGCTACGGTCTGATCGTCGCGGTACTTGCCGTGGCCTCCATGTTCATTGGCAACTTGTTGGCCTTGCGACAACAAAACTTCAAACGCCTGCTGGCCTATTCGTCCGTCGCGCACATGGGCTACCTACTGATCGCCGTGTTTGCTATTGAAACATGGGCATTGATGGGCGCAATCGTCTATCTGGCGGCCTATTTTGTTGCCGTCTTAGCAGCACTCGGCGTTCTCATCACCCTGTCCGGCCCCACTGAAGAGGCAGAGACGTTGGAGCCTTATCGCGGTCTGTTTTGGCGACACCCCTGGCTGGCAGCCGTGCTGACACTCTCAATGTTATCGCTGGCTGGTTTCCCATTGACCGCCGGTTTCATAGGGAAAGTCATCCTTGTGGCAGGCGGTATCGGAAACACCCTATGGGGGTTGGTTATCTCATTGATTCTCAGCAGCATCATCGGCGTCTATTATTACTTGCGCGTCATCGTAGTGATGTTCGCGCCGCTCCCTGAGGGAAAAACCCAGGCCGCCGCCCTCGCTGTCGTGCCATGGAGCGCCTGGCTGGGGCTGGCTGGCCTCACGGTCCTGCTGCTATGGATTGGCATTTATCCTTCTCCATTCTTTGCTACTGTCGAGATAGTTTTGGGGCTTGGCCGGTGAACAAGGTGGGTACTTCATCTAAAAACGACGGACATATCGACTGCTCAGACTATCGCAGCTTCGATGATGCGCTTGAGCAGATGTCTCACTGGCTGGAGGTCGAGTACATGACCGAGCGGATCCATTCCGCCCTGGGTTATCGCACTCCGGCTGAGTTTGAGAATGCCTTTTCGGTGTTACACCCAGATTCCCCTTTGGCCTGGACTTGAATC
>JARRJX010000160.1:0-5736 GCA_037388645.1 Chloroflexota bacterium | reverse complement strand
TGGCCTACGGCGACTCGACCGGCCTGCGGGTGGCCTTCGCGCTGATCCCGCCCCGCGTGCTGGCGACTCCGCTGGAAGAGCAGTATGCCTACGAGCGGCGGGTCTATACATTTTATGCGGACACGCTGGACGAGCTGGGCGCGGACTGGCTCGACCTGGAACCGGCGCTGATCGACGGGGCGGCGATGGCCGACCCGGCCCGCATCTACTGGGACGACGTGCACCTGACCGCCGAGGGGGACCAGATCGCCGCGCAGGCGGTTGCTGATTTCATCGCCGCCGCAAACCTACGTTAAGGGCGGTGGCACCAACAGCGATCCAATGATGAGGGCAGCCCACATTCAATGACACCCAGCCAATCGATCGACCTGATCTGGAAAGCCTGGCACGGCAACGAGCGCCTATCTCTGACCCTGCCCGCCGAGTGGGCGGTGCGGGTGTGCGGGATGGACGACGCGCCCACGCTGGGCGACGAGGCGATCATCGCGGCGCTGCGCGCGCCGGTCGCCGGGCCGACTCTGACCGAGCTGGCGCGGCAGAAGATGGCAGAGATCGGCGAGGGGATGCGAGTCTGCATCGCGGTGGACGACCTGGCCCGGCCAACCGAGACCTGGCGCATCCTGCCCACCCTGCTGGACGACCTGAACGCCGCCGGGCTGCCCGATTCGCAGCTCTTCGTCGTGATCAGCCTGGGCACGCACCGGCAAATGACGCGCGCCGACCTGCTCAAGAAGCTGGGCGAGCCGGTCTTGCGGCGGGTGAAGGTGCGCAACCACAGCGCCTACCAGAACCAGGTAACGGTGGGCGAGACGTCGTACGGGACGCCGGTCGAGATCAACAAGGATTACGCCGAGGCCGACCTCAAGATCGGGGTGGGCATGCTCAGCCCGCACGGCTTCGCCGGGTACAGCGGGGGCGGCAAGATCATCATGCCGGGGCTGGCGGGCTTCAACACGGTGCTGCGTAACCATCGCCCGGTGATCAAGGGCCTGAGCGGGCGCACCGGGCAGGTGAAAGGCAACACCCGGCGGGCGGACATCGAGGAGGCGGCCCGAATCGCGGGGATGGACTGGCTGGTCAACACCGTATCGAACGCGCGGGCGGAAACCTCGGCGGTGTTCGCCGGGGAGCCGGAGGCGGTATTCCTGACCGCGGCGGAGGCCGCCCAGCACACCTACCGCACCGAGGTGGCCTATCAGAACGACGTTGCGATCTTCAACGCCTTCCCCAAAGACCACGAGCTGATCCAGGCGCTCAACTCGCTGAACGTGTGGACGAGCCAGGAGCCGGAGCGGCTGATCGTGAAGCCGGGCGGGACGGTGGTCTTCGTTACCGCCGCGACGGAGGGCGTGGGCGTGCACGGGCTGTTCGGGCCGGGCGGGGCGCTGTTCGTGCGACGGGATAAACACGGCCTGTTCGCCGACATCTTGCAGGGGCGTGAGGTGGCCTTCTTCTCCCCCAACCTCTACCCACCCGACCTGATCGACATCTACCCCCCCAGCGTCCAACTGTTCCGCGAGTGGCCTCCGCTGCTCGAATGGCTGGCCGCCCGGCATCCGGGGCGGGCATCCGCCGCGGTCTTTCCCACCGGCCCGCTGCAACTGGCCGCCGAGGATATTGAGGCGTTAGACAAGGGATGACGAGGATTCGACCGTGAGACGATGGCTTTTCCCCGACGACCTGGCCGTGGACGACCTGGCGCTGCTGGTCGACCTGGCCGAGCACGACCGCGTGCCCCCGCTGCTGACTCCGCCCGGCGTGAGGCTGGCCGGGCTGATCGACCCGCCGCCCGGCGAGCTGGAGACGCGGCGCATCATGCGCGTCCATGGGCGGGGCGACCTGCCGCTCGTCGACGAGGCGGACGCGATCAAGATCACCCAGATGGCGGCCTTCGACCTGCTGCTGCTGGGCGAGGCGCGCCGGAACGGCAAGCCGGTCTGCCTGGACGTCAGCCACCTGGCGCTCAAAGACCTGGTGCGGGCGCTGGCCGCGCTGGGGCCAGAGGTGCCGGTCTGCCTGCTGCACACGCTCGACATCGTGGGGGCGGTCAAGCGGATGACCGCCTTTGGGACGCGCTTCGACCTGCCGATCGGGTACATCCTGCGCGGCCCGATGGAGGATACGCTGCTCGACCGGGCGGTGGGGTCGATGGGCGGGCAGGACTTCACGCTGTTACAGATTCCCCCCGCTCTGGACGAATACGTCGCCGCCTACGTGCCGGGCCTGATCGCCAGCCAGACCAGCCTGCGGGAGGAGACCGGCGCGCACCGCCCGGCGGCGGTCGCCGCGCGAACGATCACACAGGGCGAGGTTTTAGAGAGCGCAACCCTGCGCTACGCGGCCCGCCAGACCCACTCGACCTACCCGGCCCCGCTGGACGTGATCCAGGGGAAGGCCGCCCGGCGGGCGATCGAGCAGGGTGAGCCGATCTCGCTGAGCGACGTCGACCTGCACGTGGCGGGGCTGATCCAGGTGCGCACCCAATCGAGCAGGCTGCCGGGCAAAGCGGTGCTTCCACTGGGGAGCCAGGGCGCGCTGGAACACGTCATCGACCGCGCCCAGCGGGCCGAGATGCTGGACAGCGTGATCATCTGCACGACCGACCAGCCGGAGGACGACGACCTGGTGCCGATCGGGGAGAAGTGGGGGATACCCACCTTCCGGGGCCGCGAGATGAACGTGCTGAAGCGCTTCCTGGGCGCGGCGGACGAGTTCGGGGCGGACGTGCTGGTGCGGATCACCGGGGACAGCCCGCTGGTGGCGGTCGAGGCGCTCGACGGGGCGATCCGGCACCACCTGAGCATGAATGCCGACTACACGTACTGCACTGGCCTGCCGGTGGGCACCGCGCCGGAGATATTCAACGCCGCCGCGATGCACCTGGCCTACACCCTCTCGGAAGACCCGGACACCAGCGAAGACCTCACCCTCTACCTGCGCCGCCCGGAGGTGTTCAACGTCACCCGCTGGGAGCCGCCCCGCGAGCTGCACGCGCCGGAGCTGATCATGGCGCTTAACCGGCCTGAGGACGCGGAGGTGCTGAAAGTGATCTTCGAGGCGCTCGACACCCCCGGCGGGCCGCCCTTCAGAACGGCGGCGGCAATCGACTGGCTGCGCGCCCACCCAGAGATCGCGGCCATCAATGGGGACTACACGCCCAAGCCGACCGTGTGCAACACGCGATTCGTATTCAGAAATCTACGATGAGCAAGCCGAAAGTCACCGTCTACATCCTCAACCACAACTACGCGCGCTATCTGCCACAGGCGATAGAGAGCGTGGAGCGGCAGCTTTTCACCGATTGGGAGCTGCTGTTGATCGACGACGGCTCGGGCGACGAGAGCGCCGCGATCATGGAGCGCTACCAGCAGGCCCACCCGGAGCGCACCCGGCTCTTCACCCACCACCCGGCCAGGGGGCTGCCCGCCTGCGCCAACCTGGCGCTGGACGAGGCGCGCGGCGAGTACATCATCCGGCTGGACGCGGACGACTACTTCGACGAGGCCGCCCTGCTGGTGCTCGCCACCTACCTCGACAAACACCCGGATATCGGGCTGGTCTACCCCAACTACTATTACGTGAATGCCGCCGGAGATATGCTCGGCGTGGAAGACCGCAAGCGGATCGGCAGCGAGGTCGACCTGCTCGACCTGCCCGCCCACGGCGCGGGCACGCTGGTGAGAAAACGCTGGCTGAAAGCGGTGGGCGGCTACGACGAATCCTATGACCGGCAGGACGGCTACGACCTGTGGCTGCGCTTCGTCAACCGCTACCCGGTCGCCAACGTGGGGACAGCGCTGTTCTACTACCGGCAGCACGGCAACAACCTGACGCGGGACAACACCAGGCTGCTGGAAACGCGGCAGCGCATCAAGCGGGACGCCGTCAAACGCCTGGGGGGCGACGCCAGGCCACGCGTCCTGGGCCTTATCCCGGCTAAAAACACCTACCCCACAATGCCTAACGTCGTGCTGCGTCAGATGGCGGACAGGCCGCTGATCGAGCACACGCTGCGGGCCGCCCTGGCAGTCGAGGCGCTCGACCGGGTGGTGGTCAGCACCGATGACCAGGCCGTCGTCGAGTACGTGAGCGGGCATTACCCGGAGGTACTGGCACTGAGCCGCCCGGATGAACTATCCAGCATGACGACGCGCCTCAGCCAGATCGTTGCCTACACGGTCGAGATTCTGGAAGCCGAGCACGACTACTACCCGGACGCGGTCGTCCTGCTCAGCGTGCACTCGCCCATGCGGGGGGCCGAGCACATCACGGCGGCGATCGACACCCTGATCCTGTACCCGGTGGACAGCGTGATCAGCGTCTACGAGGACTACAGCCTGCACTACCTGCACGCCCAGCAGGGGCTGGTCCCGGCCAACCCCGGCATGCACCACCACGTGCGGCTGGAGCGCGAGGCGCTCTTCGTGGATAACGGGGCGGTCAAGGCCGCCTGGCGCGAATCGATCACGCCTGCCGACTTCTTAGGCGAGCGGGTGGGGCACCTGGTGATGCCCGCCGAGATCAGCTTCCAGATCAAGAGCGCGTTCGACTTCGACCTGATCGAAAGCCTGATGCTGCGGAACAAGGCGGACTCCGGCTGAGCGAACAGAACGTTGCCCGGCTGCCACTTTAACAAACGGATGGACGTGTAGATGATCATTGCCAACCACAACCTGGACGAAAAAGTGTTCGTCGTGGCCGAGATCGGGGTCAACCACGAGGGGGATTTCGACACCGCCTGCACCCTGGTCGAGAAAGCCGCCGAGGCGAACGTCGACGCGGTGAAGTTCCAGACCTACCTGCCCCACGAATACGTCACGGCAGCCGACTCGGAACGCTACGCGCGGGTGGGCCGCTTCGCGCTCAGCTTCGAGGAATTCCGCAAGCTGGCCGACCTGGCGGGTTCGCTGGGCGTGGTCTTCTTCTCGACGCCGCTCGGCGTGGAGAGCGCGGATGCGCTGGAGCCGTTTGTGCCGCTCTACAAAATCTCCTCCGGCGACCTCACCTTCCACCCGCTGCTGGCGCACGTCGCGGCCAAGGGCAAACCGGTGGCGCTGAGCACCGGCGGCGCGAGTGTCGACGAGATCGACGCCGCCGTCGAGGTGCTGGCGAAACACGGCCCGGATCGACCGCTGAGCGAGTGGCTGCTGCTCAACCAGTGCGTCGCCTGCTACCCGGCCCCCAGCGAGCAGATCAACCTCAAGGCGATGGCTTTTCTGCGAGAACGCTACGGCGTGACGGTCGGCTATTCCGACCACACGCTGGGCAGCGCGGTCTGCCTGGCGGCGGTGGCGCTGGGGGCGCGCTGGATCGAGAAGCACTTCACCGACCGAAAGACCGACCGGGCCTTCCACGACCACGCGCTCTCCAGCGAGCCGCACGAGATGGCCCAGATGGTGCGGGACATCCGCGAGATCGAGTCCGCGCTTGGGACGGGGGCGAAGGGGCGAACCGCCTGCGAGGAATCGGGCCTGCCGCGCCTACGCCGTGGGCTGGCTGTCAAACATGATATGAAGGCCGGGGCGACGATCACGGCGGAGGACATCACCTGGCTGCGGCCTCAAACCGCGTTCCCGCTCGGCTCAGCCGGGCAGGTGGTGGGGCACACGCTGAAGCGCGACCTGCCTGCCGGGCACCAGGTCAACCCGGATGACATCGACTAGGGTCAGCACGTTTGCCTTTGAATATTAAACGGAGGAGACTGGTAATCTTATGAAGCGCGCGTATTTGCTTTTA
>JARRJX010000159.1:0-5442 GCA_037388645.1 Chloroflexota bacterium | reverse complement strand
TAGGGGCGAGATATATCCCGCCCCTACAAAATAACGCCTATCGAATGATTGAGGCCGATAGATGGCCGTAGGGCCACGGCATGCCGTGGCCCTACAAGCGCACCCATCGCGTCTGGAGAACCCCCCTGTGAGCCGGGCGGCTCATTATTGGGGGGTAACGTTCGAATATCCGATAGCTGCGTCCTAACCCTTCACCGAACCGGCCAGCAGGCCGCGCACGAAGTAGCGCTGCAAGCCGAAGAACACGATCAGGGGCAGCAGGAACGAGAGGAAGGCCGAGGCTGTCAGCAGGTGCCAGCCCGCCCCCCACGAAGTGACCATGTTCGAAATCTGGTAGGTGAGCACCGGCTTCGAGCCGCCCAGGAACACCAGGGCGACCAGCAGGTCGTTCCACACCCACAGGAACTGGAAGATGCCGAGCGAGGCCAGGGCAGGCCCGGCCAGCGGCAGCGCCAGCTTGTAGAAGGCCGTCCAGTGGGACGCGCCGTCCAGGTAGGCCGACTCGAACAGGTCACGTGGGAGGCCGCCCAGGAAGTTACGCATCAGGTAGATGGCGTAGGGCATGCCGAACCCGGTGTGGAACAGCCATATCCCCAGGAACGTGCCGTTCAGGCCAAGCTGGGCATAGATGCGGGAGATCGGCACCAGCGTCATCTGGAGCGGCACCACCTGCAAACCGACCAGCAGCGCGAACAGCCACAGGCGGCCAGGGAAATCCAGCCAGGAGAAGGCGTAGCCCGCAAACGCCGCGAAGAGCAGCGGCAGGATCGTCGCCGGGATGGTGACCAGCAGCGAGTTGACGAAGGCCCGGCCCATACCGCGCGGGTTGAGCACGTCGCTGATGTTGCACTTGAAGCCCAGCGTCTCCGCCGAGCCGTCCGCGCAGGCCTGCCGGTAGTTACCCGCCGAGCGGTAGCCGACCAGCGCGTCGACGTAGTTGTCCATGGTGAAGCGGGTGGTCTTTTCCGTGCCGCCCAGGGAACCGAGGTAGGTCACGATAGCTGCCGCCTCATCCAGGCTGGGCAGCGGGGTGTCGCCCATGTGCGGCTGGCCGTTGAAATCCTGGCGCAGCACGCCCAGCAGCCGCGCCGAGCGCGAGTAGGGGGCGATCACGTCCGGGTTGGTCAGGTCGGCGCTGGCGATCGCTTTCCCGTCCGCGCCGTGGCACGACTCGCAGTACTGGCTGTATTCCGCCGACCCCTCACCCCCGCCGCGCTGCGAGGCGAACGCCATCCACCAGCCGGTTTCGTTGCTGGCCTGGGCGGGCCGGAAGGAGGTCACCAGCAGGCCGAGCGTCGGGATCAGCCAGGCCAGGACCATGAAGACCAGCGCGAAGTGAGTGGGAATCCCTCGGAAGAACTTGTTAACCTGCTCCTTTGTGATGTTCATCGGATGGCCTCCTGCTCGCGGAACCGCTTCACGTTGATCCACATGAAGGGGACGATCACCAGGATCAGCACGACGGCGACCGCCGTGCCGCGCCCGGTGTTGAAGTTTTTGTACATCTCGGTGTACATCCGGTTCGCCATCACCTCGGTGCCGTAGTTGCCGCCTGTCATCACGTAGACGATGTCGAAAATCTTGAGCACGTTGATGATCATGACGGTGATCACGACGACGATGGTCGGCATGATCATCGGGACGATCACCTTCCAGAACACCATCCACTCGGTCGCACCGTCGATGCGGGCCGCCTCCAGGATTTCGTCGGGCACGCCCTTGAGGGCGGCGGAGAGGATCGTCATGCAGAAGCCGGTCCAGATCCAGATGCCGACGATGATCAGCATCACGGTGTTCAGTGGGCGCGTTTGCAAGAACGCGATAGGCTCACCTCCCAGGGCCTTCACGATCGCGTTCAGCAGGCCGATCTTCGGGTCGAAGTTGTAGACGAAGCCCCAGATGATGCCTGCGCCGACGAACGAGATCGCCATCGGCATGAAGATGATCGCCTTGGCGATCGGCTCGTACTTCACGCGGTCGGTGAGCAGCGCGATGAGCAGCCCCAGCGCGACCGTGCCCGTCACCATGATCAAAATCCACTTGATATTGTTACCGTATGAAGATACCCAAAAAGACTGCCACGCCGTGCCGAACGAGCTGAGGTTCAACTCGTTGGTCAGCGCATAGTGATAATTCTCGAAAATACCCCAACAGGGGATATCAGGGCGGCAAGTCACCGGCCCGGTGCCGTCTTTGTTTTTGAAGCTCAGGGCGATGGTGTTGAACATGGGGTAGACGATGAAGACCCCCATGACGATGAGCGCCGGTGCCAGATACAACCAGGGCGCGATCGGCCCCTGCTTCATGATCTGGGGAATCACGACGCCCGATGACGATGGCTTCTTATCCCCACCATCCTCCGGGCTTTTCGCCGTCCCCGCTGCTACGTCTGCCATCTAAGCCGCTCTCCTTCCGCCTCATGTGGCTTATGGGTGACTCTGTAGAGATAGTTCACATTATAGAATATGGCGAATAAAAAATTACTTCACGTCGTGCCTGCCGAAGGCTCTCCCGGCCCTGGTCTGTCTTCAGAACAGACGGCCCCTATCTATCCGTCCATCTCCTCTGCAGGCAGGCCAGGCCGAGAGAGTGTGGAGGGGGGCGCACCGCGCGCGCCCCCCAACTGTCTATGCTTTCTCCATCGGGCGAGGCCCGGATGGAGCGCCATGCAACCCTCGTCCCTCTGCGGGACGAGGGCTGCCATTCACAGGCTGTTATGGAGTGCCCAATGCCTCTGCCTGGACGGCTGCCAGGTTGTCGAGGATCGTCGTCAGGTCGCCACCGGACACGTAGTCGGTGACGCCGGTGAACTCGGCGCTGCCGAAGCCGCCGGGGATGCTGTCGCCGATGTCCGGGGTGAAGCCCTGGGCGGTGGCGAGCAATTCGGCGAACTTCTGGAGGGTGGCGTCGGTGTAGTGACCAGTGGCCGCCGAGTTGGGCGAAACGCCGAAGCCAACCTCGGCCCATTTCTGCGCACCAGCGTCACTGGTGAGGTAGGCGATCAACGCGTGCACCTGGGGGGCGTCGCTGAAGGCCATCAGCCAGTCAGAACCACCCTGGAGGCCCTTCGCACCGGGCACGCCGAAGAAGTCGTAGTCCTCGCCGTAGACCAGGTCGGGGTACTGCTTCACGATCTCAGCACCGGCGAAGCCGGACTGCTTGACCATCATCGCCTCTGGCGGGTCAGCGAAGACCTCGTAGATGGCGTTCAGGAAGCCAGTCGTGACCGTGCCGTCGGCTCCACCGACGGTGTAGGCCGGGTTGGTCGCCCAGGCACCGTAGGTCTCCCACGCCTGCCGGACGCCGTCGTCGTTGTAGGGAACATCACCGCTGATGATCCCGTTCACGTAGTCAGGACCCTGCTGCACCAGCATGATGTCCTGGATGAAGTCGGTGCCGGTCCAGCCGGTCGCGTCACCTGATTCGAATCCCATCGCAATCGGCACCGGGGAGGCGTCGTCGGCGGCGATGGTGTCCGCCAGGGCGGTGAACTCGTCCCAGGTCGTCGGGACTGCGTAGTTGAACGCCTCAAAGTTCAGCGGGCTGTACCATACGATCGTCTTGGGGTCGGCCTTGACCGGGACACCCAGCCACGTGCCGTCAACCGTGCCGATATCTTTCCAGAAGGCGGGGTAGTTCGCCTCGACCGCACCCAGCTGATCCATCGGGACCAACTGGTCCTTGTACTGCTCAAGCTGGGTAACGTTGAAGAAGGCCACGTCGGGGGGCGTGCCCGCCTGCACCTGCGTGTCCAGGTAAGCCTGGTCGCGGGTGGCCGTCGGGGAGAGCACGATACCGCAGGCATCCACCAGCGGCTGGAGGATGGAGCGGATGTCCTCTTCCTCGACGCCTGACCACTGGTAGAACATGGTCAGCTCAGTGCCCGGCTCGACGCCCATGCAGTCGATCTCGCTGGCCATCATCTCTTCCGTCGGGGCCTCGGTTGGCTGCTCCATCGGGGCCTCAGTCGGGGCTTCGGTTGGCTGCTCCGCCATCGCTTCGGTCGGCTGTTCTGCGGGTGCTGCCGTCGTCGGGGCCGGGGCCGATTGGCAGGCGGCCAACAACACGGCGGTGACCAGTAATACGGCTATCAAAATTCGCTTACTCATCAGTAAATCTCCTCCTAGAGAGAGTCTGGGTAGGCTCAGCGGCCTACATGGGTACTCTGCTGCGCCAGGCCCGGCCAATCCGGGGCCGACGCACTCCGCTCTGGCAGCCATCCCTTCAAGCTGACATACCTGAGCGGGCTGACTGCGTGATGCTTCCATTGAACCTGGAAGCCCTGTCGCTCATAAACATTGGTTCAGGGTGATCGGGTTTGTCTGTCGCACCTCCTTTCCCACGATCTACTGCAACCACCCCCTGCCGTCGATACCCCCGCCGCTGGAGTGATCCCAGCCTGGGGGGAGAGAACGCGGGCAAGCCCGCCGGTTAGCGGCCTGCCTGGCTCAGGTCTGCGGTGGGGGGCTGGTTGTCTCACGAACAACGAGTTGTACAGGTAGGGTGTATGACGTCACGGTTGATGAGTACAGTCCATCGTCAAGAAACTTTAATAACGCCTCGACTCCTTCAACACCACTTTGAAATAAAGGCTGGTGAATCGTGGTCAGGCTGAAACTGGTGGCGATGTCGATGTCGTCGTAGCCGACGACCGAGATGTCCCGTGGGACGCGCAGCCCGGCGCTGCGGATCGCCTCGATGACGCCCAGGGCGAGCGTGTCGCTGGTGGCGAAGATCGCGGTGGGCAGGTCGGGCTGCTTGAGCAGCTCGCCGGTCAGGTTGAAGGCGGTCAGCCGGCTGTATTCGCCCTGTTTCACGAACTCAGGGCGGAAGGGGATGTCGTGTTCCACGAGCGCGGCCCGGTAGCCTTCGAAGCGCCGCTTGGTGGCAAACGAGCCAAAATCGCTCTCGATGATGTCGCTGACGAAGGCGATCTTGCGGTGGCCCAGCCCGATCAGGTAGCTGATCGCCTGGTGCGCGCCGCCGAAGTCGTCCATGCGGATGCTGGGCAGCTCCGGGTGGTCGGCGTCGACCAGCACCAGCGGCAGCTCGATGTTCCGGCAGTAGTCGATGTCTGCCTCGGAGGGGACGAGGGCGATGCTGAGCAGGCCGTCGACCCGGCCCTCCTGGGGCACGTTGCGGAACAGGCGGTCGCGCTGCTCGGCGGACTCGACGTTGTAGAGGATCAGGTCGTACTTGGTCTGGGTCAGCGCCGCCTCCACACCCTGCAAGCGGCCCATGAAGGAGGGCCGGGTAAAAAAGGGAACGATGATGCCCACGGCCAGCGTGCGCCCCCCCATGACCAACTGGCGGGCGACCGAGCTAGGCCGATAATCCAACTCCTGAATAGCTGCTGTCACCTTCTGGTACGTCTCTTCACTGACCTGGGGACTGTTGTTCAAGACGCGCGAGACCGTCCCGACGCCCACACCAGCTCTTTTT
>JARRJX010000158.1:0-5475 GCA_037388645.1 Chloroflexota bacterium | reverse complement strand
CGCTGGTGCTGGCCGACAACCTGCTGCTCCTCTACCTGGGTTGGGAGGGGGTCGGCCTGTGCAGCTACCTTCTGATCGGCTTCTGGTACCGGGACCCGGCCAACGGGCGCGCGGCCAGGAAGGCCTTCATCGTCACGCGCATCGGCGATACGGCGATGATCATCGGCCTGTTCCTGCTGTTCGATAACCTGGGCACGCTGCAGATTCAGGATCTGATGCAGCGGGCCACGCAGCAGTGGGCCGTGGGATCGAGCCTGGCCGTCGCCGCGGCGGTGCTGCTGCTGGGCGGCGCGGTGGGCAAATCGGCCCAGCTCCCGCTGCAGATCTGGCAGCCCGACGCCATGGCCGGCCCCACGCCGGTCAGCGCCCTGATCCACGCGGCGACCATGGTCACCGCCGGCGTCTACCTCATCGCCCGCACCAATGCCCTGTTCGCCCTCGCCCCGGCAGTACAGTTGGCCGTGGCCGTGATCGGCGCGCTCACCCTGCTGCTGGCCGGTTTCAGCGCCCTCACCCAGCGCGATATCAAGCGAGTGCTGGCCTACTCGACCATGAGCCAGATTGGCTACATGTTCCTGGCACTGGGCCTGGGCGCGTGGTCGGCGGCCATCTTTCACTTTATGACCCACGCCTTTTTCAAGGCGCTGCTTTTCCTAGCCGCCGGGGTGCTCATCCTGCGCCTACACCACGAGCACGACATGTTCAAAATGGGCGGCCTGCGCAAGGAACACCCGTTGGTCTTTTGGACGTTTCTGACGGGAGCCTGCTCGCTGGCCGCGCTGCCATTGGTGACGGCCGGCTTTTACAGCAAGGACCTGATCCTGTGGGCAGC
Source organism: Chloroflexota bacterium (assembly GCA_037388645.1). GTDB lineage: Bacteria > Chloroflexota > Anaerolineae > Aggregatilineales > UBA3940 > JARRJX01. The sequence continues at coordinate 4,643 of JARRJX010000158.1, read as the reverse complement.
CTGGGCCGCGCCCGGCGGCAGCCCGTGGCTGTGGACCGCAGGGGCGCTCGGCGCGCTGCTGACCGCGCTTTATACCTTCCGCATGGTATTTCTGACATTCTTTGGCCAGCCCGGCGATCTGGTGAGGGAGGCCGCGCCCATCCACGGGGCCGGCATGGCGATGCGCGTCCCCCTGGTGATCCTGGCTGCCCTCTCCATCGTCGGCGGCTTCCTGCAACTGCCTGACACACTGGGCGGTCTGCCGCTGTTTTCCGATTTCCTGCACACGATCCTGCCTGCGTTGCAGGTCGTCCGGGGAAATCTGAACACCGAGCTGGCGCTGCAACTCGCCGCAGCAGCGGCCTCCTTGGGAGGCATCTATGCAGCCTACCTGCTGTGGCTGCGCCACAGGCAGGTCGCGGAGCAGATCGTGAAAACGCCCCTGGGCCGGGCACTATACCGATTCTGGTTCGTGGGATGGGGATTCGATTGGCTGGATAATGAGTTCATCGTCCGGCCTTTTGTGTGGCTGGCTAAGACAGATAAGGACGACGTCGTCGATCTGATCTATCGGGGGCTCGCACGCCTGGCCTGGGTGCTGAACCGGCTCCTGATCCTGACGCAGGTCGGTCAGGTGCGCCGTTATGCCCTGGGAATCGCCATCGGCGCAGCGATCGTCACGGGAATGGTGGTGCTGCTATGAACCAGATCTTGCCGATCCTAGTCCTTTGGCTTTTAGCAGGGGGTTTCCTAGCCTGGTTGGCCGGGCGCTGGAGCAAGCCGCTCGCCCGCTGGATCTCGCTGGGCGCGCTGATCCTCCACCTGGGCGCACTGGCGTGGCTCGGCGTGCAGGTGGCAGGCCAACAGACCTCCTGGGTCCTCGACTTCACCTGGCCCTGGATTCCACAACTGGGCTTTGGCATCCACCTGGCGCTCGATGGCTTGAGCTACTTGCTGCTGCTGCTCGTCGATCTCCTGGGAATCGTCGCCGTGGCGTGCTCCTGGAAGGGGATACAGGAGCGCGTCGGCTTCTTTCACTTCAACCTGCTGTGGATTCTGGCCGCGCTCACCGGCGTGTTCCTGGCGCTGGACCTGATCCTGTTCTACTTTTTCTGGGAGGCCATGCTCGTGCCGCTGTATTTCCTGATCGGCATCTGGGGCCACAAAAATCGCAGGTATGCGGCGCTCAAGTTCTTTATCTTTACCCAGGCTGGCGGCCTGCTGATGCTGCTCGCGATCCTCGGCCTCTATTTTGTGCACGAGCAGGCGACCGGCACGTACACCTTCGACTATCTACAACTGCTGGGCACGCGGATGTCGCCCGCCGTCGGGATGTGGCTGATGCTGGGCTTTTTCGCCGCCTTTGCCGTAAAGCTAGCGGCGGTGCCGGTGCACACATGGCTGCCCGACGCCCACACCGAGGCCCCCACCGCCGGCAGCGTGATCATGGCCGGGCTGTTGCTTAAGGCCGGCGCATACGGCATGCTGCGCTTTCTGGTGCCCCTGTTTCCCGAAGCTGCCCTTCGCTTCGCCCCGGTGGCCATGGTGATGGGCGGCGTGGGCATCGTCTACGGTGCCATCCTGACCTTTTCCCAGACCGATCTCAAGCGGCTGGTGGCCTATACCAGCATCAGCCACATGGGGTTCGTGCTCCTGGGCATCTTTACATGGAACCTGCTGGCGCTCCAGGGAGCGGTGATGGTGATGCTGGCCCACGGTGTCACGACGGGAGCGCTCTTCGTCCTAGTAGGTTATCTCCAGGAACGCATGCACACGCGCGATCTGCAGCGCATGGGTGGGCTGTGGTCGGTGGCGCCTGCCATGGGCGGCGTCGCCCTGTTCCTAGCCGCCGCATCCTTGGGCTTGCCGGGACTGGCCAACTTTGTGGGCGAGTGCCTGGTCCTGCTGGGAGCCTACGTACATCACGGCCCCATCGTCATCGTGGCGGCGGTGGGCTTTATTCTCGCCGCCGTATACGCCCTGTGGATGATCCAGCGCACCTTTGCCGGTCCGAACCGGCATGGATGGCGTTTCCCGGATCTGACAGGCCGCGAGGCAGCCATCATGGCGCTGCTGGTCGCGGCCATCGTAGGGCTGGGACTGTACCCGCAGCCTGCACTGAACACAGCCCAACGCGCCCTGGAGACGATGCAGCAGTACGCCGTCTCGGCACAGGAGATGGCATCCCCGGTACAGCCCAGTGATGGAGGTGCTCCGTGACCCCGGCTGACTTGACGGCCCTGCTTCCCTTGATCATCCTGGCTGCGACCCCAGTAGTCGTATTGCTGGTCATTGCCTTCCGCCGCAGCCACCTGCTGACGCTGATCCTGACCCTGCTCGGTCTCCTGCTTGCCTTCGTCCCGCTGTTCACGGCGCGGTCCGGCGGCCCGCAAAACGTGATGCCGCTCCTGGTCATAGACGGGTACGCGCTGTTCTACGTGGGTCTGCTGGTGACAGTGGCCTTTGCCGCGGCGGTGCTTGCGTACCCTTACCTGAAACGGCACACGGATCGCCGGGAAGAGTTCTACGTGCTGCTGCTGCTGGCGACGCTGGGTGCCGCCGTGCTGGCTGCCAGCAACCATTTTGCCTCCTTCTTCCTGGGGCTGGAGATCCTCAGCGTGGCGCTCTACGTGCTGGTGGCCTACCGGCGCGAGGACGAGCGCAGCATCGAAGGCGGGTTCAAGTACCTCGTGCTGGCCGCCACGTCGGCCGCATTTCTCCTCCTGGGCATGGCCCTGGTCTACGCGCAGCAGGGCACGATGGCGTTTGACCGACTGGTACTACAACCCACGCCCAACCTGCTCCTGCTGGTCGGGCTGGGGCTGATTCTCGTCGGCATCGGGTTCAAGCTGGCGCTGGTGCCTTTCCACATGTGGGCTCCCGACGTCTACGAGGGCGCGCCTGCACCGGCGGCCACTCTCATCGCCACGGTTTCCAAGGGCAGCGTGGTGGCCGTTTTCCTGCGCCTGTTCGTGCCGGCGGACATCGGGTCAAGCCCGACCTTATTCTGGGCCCTCTCCGCAGTCGCCATCGCTTCGATGTTCGGCGGCAACCTGCTGGCTCTGGCTCAGAATAACGTCAAGCGCATACTGGCTTATTCCTCCATCGCACACCTGGGATACGTGCTGGTGGGATTTCTAGCAGGCGGCGCGCAGGCGGTTGCAGCGTCCACTTTCTACGTCGTGACCTACTTGGCAGCCACCCTAGCCGCTTTCGGCGTCGTCGGCGCGCTTTCAAACTCACGGCGGGACGCCGACGCCATCGAGGATTACCACGGGTTGTACTGGCGCAGGCCGTGGCTGGCCGCCGTGCTCACCGTGGCGCTATTCTCCCTGGCTGGTATCCCGCTCACCGCCGGGTTCCTGGGCAAGCTCTACGTTCTACTGGCCAGCGTGGGAGCCGGCCTGTGGCCGTTGGCCGTCAGCCTGGTAGCCAGCAGCGTGATCGGTCTGTATTACTATCTGCGCGTCATCGTGGCCATGTTCGCACAGCCTGAGGCAGAGCAAGGAGTATCCCCCACCCATCCCCTCCCTTCGGTCGTGGAAGGCGGCACACTGGGCGTACTGGCCGTTTTGCTCGTCGGGCTGGGAGTTTACCCGACCCCCATCATACGGCTGATCGAGGCCATGGTAGCCAATCTGATCTGACGGGCGCCTTCCCAAACGCGCGCTAACCAAATTCCAACCTAACTGCCCTAATCCATCCATATTACAACCCACCTCGTCGGCTGTAGAGGCGGATTCCTGTTATACTCTTGATGAGCACACCAGCTCCGAGGCAAACGGGGGCACAAAATCAATCGAGGACGAGCCGCGCGACCTGGAGGCCAACACCGGCAAAGGCTCGGAGCGTCACAAGGCCAGCGTGGTTGGAGATACCGGCGGTGACCCGCTCAAGGATACTGCCGGCCCGGCGCTGAACCCGATGATCAAAGTGGTGAACCTGGTCAGTCTGATCGCCGCGCCGATCATCGTCGAATACGGCTCGGCCAGTATTGGCGTCGTTGTAGTGATCGTCATGCTTGGCGCCGGGATTGTGTGTGCGTTCTTGCGCACGCGGAAGCCTCCCAGCCCGCTCGCCGCGGATAAGCCAGCTCAATAAAGAAAGGATAGGGTCTAGCGCCGGATTTGGCAGTCTCCCCTGCAAGGCAGGACAAAGACATACAAGGAGAGCGTAATGACGACGAATCAAGAACTGGATCAGCTATGTGTGAACACCATCCGTTTCTTGGCGGTAGACATGGTGCAAAAGGCCAACTCCGGCCATCCAGGCCTACCCCTTGACGCGGCGCCAATGGCCTACACGCTGTGGGATCGTTTTCTCAAGTTCAACCCACACAACCCCCAATGGCCCGACCGAGATCGCTTCGTGCTCTCTGCCGGGCACGGGTCTGCCCTGCTCTACGCCCTGCTCTATCTCACCGGATACGATCTCCCGCTGAGGCAGATTGAGCAGTTCCGCCAATGGGACAGCAAGACGCCGGGCCACCCCGAATACGGCCTCACACCCGGCGTCGAGACGACGACGGGGCCGCTGGGACAGGGCTTTGGCAACGGCGTGGGCATGGCCATCGCCGAGGCGCACCTGGCGGCGCGCTACAACCGCCCGGATTTCGAGATCGTGAACCACTATACCTACAGCATCGTCAGCGACGGCGATCTGAT
>JARRJX010000157.1:0-5478 GCA_037388645.1 Chloroflexota bacterium | reverse complement strand
TTTTAACGCGATCCGAGTAGGCTCCGGGAGAATGAAAATTGCCTACGCGAGAAGCCGCGCTTTTGGAGGTATTGATCGGTCTACGGAGCCTATTCGGATCGCGTTAAAAACATTTTACACCGAACTTACAACCGGGCAGGCCGCGCCCCTATATAAAAAAATCCGAAAACAAGCTATCCTTATCCTTGACAGGCTGTATCCCCTATTAAGTGGCGTGAGGAGCAACGTATGCGCACTGAAGAGTTCACCCAACGCATCCTGATCGTCGGGCTGGTGGCCGTATCCTTCGTCCTGGTCTTCCTGCTCGTCTCCCAGATATATCCCACCCTGCTGCTGGCCTTCGCCTGCTGGGTGCTGGCGATCGCGCTGAACATGGTAGTCGACCAGCTTCGCAGGCGCGGCATGAAACGCGGCATCGCCATCGGCCTGACCCTGGGCGGCGTGATCCTGCTGGTGACGCTGTTCGTCGTGCTGGTCGTACCCGCCTTCGTGGGGCAGATCGGCGACATATTCAGCCAGTTCCCCTCCACCGTCGACCGTGCCGTCCACAACTACGCGGCCTTCCAGACCAGCAACCCGATCGCCCAGCGCATCCTGCCCGTCATCGACCCCGCCAGCCTTACCCACAGCCTCGACAGCCTGCTGCAATCGTCGCAAAACGCCGGGGCTACCGTGGCCCCGCAGGACATCGTCGGCCTGCTCGGCTCGGCCACCTCCACCCTGGTCGCGGTGGGCAGCGCCCTGGGCAACGCCCTGTTACAGATCGTGCTCCTGGTGCTGATCACCCTCTTCCTGATGGTCGACCCGACCTTCTTCGAGCGGCTGATCGTGAACGTGGTGCCCCAACACGCCGAGGCGCGCACCGTGGACATCCTCAACGAAGTACGGCACACCGTGCGGCTGTGGGTGGGCGCGATGTTCATCTCGATCAGCGTCACGAGCGTGCTTTACTGGGTTGTACTGGGGATGGTGCTGGGCCTGCCCAACGCCATCGCGCTCAGCATCATTGGGGGCGTGGCGACGATCGTGCCGACCATCGGGCCGACCATCGCGATCATCCCGGTGATCATCTTCGCCCTGGCGGCGGGGCCTGCCAAGCTGGTCGCGGCGGTGATCCTCTACATGGCGGTGGGCACCTTGCAGGACCGGATCATCACGCCGACCGTGATGAAGAGCGAGCTAAACATCCCCCCGGCGGGCCTGGTGCTCTTCCAATTGGTGGCGGCGATTCTGTTGGGCGTCGTCGGCGTGCTGATCGCCGTGCCGCTGCTGGCCGTGCTCAGCACGCTCATGCACGAAATCCTGGTCAAGGACATACTGGGCAAGTCCGGTGGGACGTTGGAGCTTCACGAGCAGGACGGCAAGCTGGTCATCGAGCGGGAAGCAGAGGAGGAGGATGAGCCAGCCATCGAGGTGATGGAGGTGGAGGCGAAGCAGACGTGATCGGGCCTTTGCCGCAGGATGGGATACAATGGGACTGTCACAGAAAGGACGTGCCATGAACTGCGATCGCTGTGGAGAGCCTATCCAGGCCGGTGAGGAGATGGAACACTACGGACAGACACTCTGCGAGGATTGTTACATACAGGCCCTATCGCCCGCCCGCGCCTGCGATCCGTGGGCGGTGCGCGCCGCGCAGTCCCTCTCCCAGATGGACGAGAGCTACGCCACCCTGAGCACGACCCAGGCAAACATCTTACAGGCATTGGAAGAGACAGGCGGCGCGGAGGCGGAGGTGATCGCCGGGCGGCTGGGCTTGAAAATGACCGAGCTTAACCGGGAGCTTGCCACGCTGCGCCACATGGAGAAGGTGCGCGGCGAGATGCGGGAGGGCCGGAAAGTCGTCTGCCTGTGGTAGTCAGCCCCCCTCCCCTACGGCCCCACGTCGTCCATCGGCTGGAAGTTTGCCCGCCCGCCTGAGCTGTTGTCCTCCGGGTCGGAGAGCGGTGTGCGGCTGGCCCAGCGCAGCGCGACGAAGCCCAGGATAAAAGGCAGCCAGAAAGTGATCCCCCGGTAGGCGATTGTCAGCACGGTCGCCCTGGCCCGCGCCACCCCCAGCGAGGTGAGGATCAGCACCAGCGCACCCTCCACAAAGCCGATCCCACCCGGCGTGGGCGAGATGATGTAGAACAGGATGCTGACGCTGTAAGAAGCGACCAGCACGCCAAATAACAGATGCAGGCCAAACGAGCGGGCCAGGATGTACAGCATCGTCAGGTTCAGCGTCTCGTTCAGCAGGGCGTGCCCGATGGGTCGCAGCATGCCGCGCCAGCCCACCCGGCGCATCTGGGCGACGGCGTCCTCCAGGTCGTCGATGAAGCGGTCGACCTGGTGCGCCTTGAGCGGGGCGGGCCGGTTCAGCCAGTCCCAGGTTTTCTCCAGAGTCCGCCTGACCCAGTCCAGAGTCACCCTCAGCAGGCGGGGGGCGAAGGCCGACATGAACAGGATGCTGATCATGACCGCGTCCACGGCCAGCAGTATGATCGCCGCGCTGATCTCGAACCACTGCATGTCGTGCGCCAGGAACAGGTGCAGCAGCCCGACGAACAGGAACAGCGCGAAGGCGCTGTACCACAGGATCATGTAGACCAGGTTGGCGATCAATACCGTGCCCACCCCCACGTCGCGCTTGCGGGCGTCCTGGATGAAGGGCACCCAGCCCGAAAGCCCGCCGCTGGGCGCGGCGACCATCACGAAACGAGTTACCAGGTACAGGGGCAGCAGGTGCTTCCGCTGCTGGGGAAGCTCGAAAATCTGGTACAGGCTGGCGTACAGGCTGGCCTGGTTGTAGATCGCTGCCGCCAGCACGACCAGCGTGATCAACACCAGGTACCAGATCCCTCCTTGCAGCACGGCGGCGGTGTCGGTGAGCTGGTCCCGGTAAGAGAACACCGCATAAGCAAAAGCAGCCGCCAGGAGGGCGTAGATAACCTGTTGGACGGTGAGCCGTTTCCGCTTCATGTCCCCCGCTGGCTCAGGACTCCTGAGCATCCCCACGCAGGCATTCGAGCACCTGTTCGGTGACGTCGTTGTGGATGAAGGCAGTAAGGTGGTCCCCGGCCCGGAAGATCGTGTTGCCGTGGGGGATCAGGGTGTATTCGTTGCGCCGGATCGAGATCAGGATGCAGTCGTCCGGCAGGACGGCGGCCACATCCTTCACCGATTTGCCGACCACCTTATCCTCCTCGTCCAGGGTCATCTCGATGAACTCGGTGCCATCTGCGTGACGCATCTGCATGCGGGCGGCGCGGTGGCGCAGCTCGCCCCGGCGGGCCAGGGCGATGTTGTACGCCCGGATGATGTCGCCGCGCCGGATCATACCCAACAGCTTGTCGGGGTCGGCCCGCGGGACGACAGGCAGCCGCCCCACGCCGCGCGTCCCCATCCGGGTCAACACCGTGTCGATCGTCTCATCCGGGTAGACGACCTTCAGACTAGGGTAAGTGGTGCCGATCTCGGAGACGGGCGTCCGGCGCGGCTTCTCCGCCTCGACCGCCCGATCCAGGTCGGAGAGCGTCACCACCCCCCACAGGTGGCCGTTCAGGTCGAGCACCGGCAGGCCGTGGCGGTGGGTGCGGTTGAACGTCTCGGACAGCTCGACAAGCGTCATGTCGGTGGTGACCGTTTCGGTCTCGTGAGACATCACCTCGGTGACCATCACGCCGCGCAGGATGTCGATGTCCCGCCCGCGCTGGAGCCGGATGCCGCGCCGGGTAAGCTTGAGCGTGTAGATCGACTCGCCGCGTAGGACGGTCTGGGCCAGCCCGGTGGCAACCCCCACGGTGAGCATCAACGGCAGGATAATGCGGTAGTCGCCGGTCAGCTCGAACAGGATCAACGTCGCCGTGATTGGGGCGTGCGCGCCCGCCGAAAAGACGGCGGCCATCCCGACCAGCGCATATGCGCCGGGGGGCGCGGTGATGCTGGGGAAGAGCAGGTTAATCCCCAAGCCAAAGGCCGTGCCCAGCATTGCTCCCATGAACAGCGAAGGGGCAAACACGCCGCCGGAGGCGCCAGAGCCGAGCGTGACGATCGTCGCCAGCAGCTTCAGCACCAAAAGGGTAGCCACCACCGTCAGCGTCAATTGGTTGGTGAGTGCCGCCTCGATAACGTTGTAGCCCACGTTGTAAATCTGCGGCATCCCCTGCCAGGTCACGCCGGTCACCAGGGGATAGCCCAGCGCCAGCCCGCCCAGGATCGCCCCGCCGACGGCGGGCTTTATCCATTCAGGGACGGCTTTCCACCCGTCAAACAGGTCTTCCGACCAGTACAGGCTGCGCACGAACAGCACGCCCACCACGGCGGCCAGCACCCCCAGCACCGGGTAGAAGGCGTATTCCCAGACGTTGGTGATGTCGTACTGCATCGGAACCGGAAAGGCCGGGGTGCTGCCGAAGAAGGCCTGCCCGATCACGCTGGCCGCTACCGCCGAGATCACGACCGTGCTGAAATAGCGGACGTTGAACTCGCCCAGGATCAGTTCCAGGGCGAAGGTCACCCCGGCAATCGGCGAGTTGAAAGTGGCGGCGATCCCGCCCGCCGCGCCGCAGGCCACCAGGTTACGGATGCGCTCGTCAGACAGGTGCAGGAGCTGGCCCATTGAGGAGCCTAAGGCGGAGCCGATCTGCACGATCGGGCCTTCCCGCCCCACCGAACCGCCGCTGCCGATGGTGATCGAGGAGGCCAGCGACTTGATCACGGCCACGATCGGGCGGATGCGCCCGCCGCGCAGCGCGACCGCTTCCATCACCTCAGGCACGCCGTGCCCCTTGGCTTCGCGGGCGAAGAAGTAGATCATCGGGCCGACGATCATCCCGCCGACCACCGGCACCAGGACGGCATACGCCTTGCCCCAGCCGCTGAGGACACCCGGCAGCCAGGTATAGCCGACCCAGCCCACCAAGCGGATCAGGTAGCGGAAGGACACAGCCCCAAACCCGGTACCAATCCCGACCAGTAAAGCTGTCCAGATCAACACCCCGCTCTCCGAGAATTGGTGCCGATCCAGCCAGTCGGCCAGGGCATTTGACACGTTCTTCACCCAGGACAAAGAGGTCCCTCCTCATATTCTATGATACGGATAATTGATTGGCTTGCGGACGGTTGAATAACTGTGCTCCAGACACCCTGGAGCACCGCATTATCCGGAACCTCAGAGTTTATAACGCTATCCCCGGCGCTGGTCAACCGGGCGGAGACGGCGATGGGGTGGCTGGGACAGCGGGCCGCCCCATCTGATAGGGAATTGAAAGGGATGGGAGATCGGCGGCCTGGCGATCATAGCTGCTGCTTCACGCTTATCCTCACCACTTCACCAGCAAATATGCCAACTTCTCGCCAGCGGATACGCCCCCGCACTGCCGCTCTAGAGCTTGACCAACTGCTTCCGTTGACTTATCTGGGAAGCATAAACGATGACGTTTGTCAGAAATATTGAGCTGAAGAACAAACTTAAGGAATTAAGAATGAAAAATGAAT
>JARRJX010000156.1:0-5492 GCA_037388645.1 Chloroflexota bacterium | reverse complement strand
AATTTAGCGTTAACCGGTAGGGCGGGAGCGATCTTGCCTTTTTTGTTGAACTCGCGTTTGGATTCGCGCCTTCCTGTGCTATGATTGTCGGAATTTATTGCCCTGGGTGGACGGGGCAGCGCTCAACAGGAGGAGCAACTGATTATGCCACAACATTTCATCAAGGTGCGGGACGTCAGCGCGGACGCCTTCAACCACATGATCGACCAGGCAATCGCCATCAAGCGCGACCCGGAGCCGTGGGGCGACGCGCTGAAGGGGAAGACGCTGGCGATGATCTTCCAGAAGACGTCCACCCGCACGCGCTTTTCATTTGAGGTGGGGATGACCCAGCTGGGCGGGCACGCGATCTTCGCCCAGACGCAGCACACCCAGATGGGCATCGCCGACATCGCGGACGAGGGCAAGGTGATCTCGCGTTACGCCGACCTGATCATGGCCCGTATGATGTATCACCGCGAGCTGATGTCGATGGAGGAAGGCTCAGAGGTGCCAGTGATCAATGGACTCGACGAGCTTTACCACCCCGCCCAGGCGCTGACCGACCTGATGACGGTCAAGGAGAAGCTGGGCCGCACCGAGGGTGTGAAGATCGTCTACGTGGGCGTGGCGAACAACGTCAGCAACTCGCTCTCGATGGCGGCGATGTACGCCGGGGCGCACTTCACATTGTGCGTGCCGGAGTTCGACCCCCCGGCGGTCGACGAGGAGCAGCTCGCCCTGCTGCGGGCGAACGACCGCTACGAAGAGGAAAGCGATCCGATGGTGGCGATGAAAGACGCCGACGTGGTCTACACCGACACGTGGGTCAACGTCGAGCACTTCACCAACCCGGACTACGCCGAGGAGAAGTCGCGCCGGATCAAAGCGTTCATGCCTTACCAGGTCAATGAAGACCTGCTCGCCCTCTCCGGGCGCGAGACGCTGGTGATGCACTGCCTGCCCGCGCACAAGGGCTACGAGGTGAACGACACCGTGCTCTACCGGCCCACCTCGGTGGTCTTCGACCAGGCGGAGAACCGCCTGCACGCCCAGAAGGCCCTGATGCTGTGGCTGTTGGGTAAGCTCTAAGCCGCTGTTTGACCTTCGTAACCTGCGGGCGGACTGTTAACCGCATATAATGTGTATAGAGCGACGTTGTGGGGGCGGGAGTCATCTCGCCCCCAGCCTTCTACGCCAACAAGCCACGACCGGGCCAGCTGGCCCCTTTCTAAAGGATTTCTATGACGAGACAACAGGGGAATACCCACCCGGACTCCGAGACGCTGATCGCGCTGGAGGAGCGTCTTGGCGCGCACAACTACCAGCCGCTCGACGTGGTGCTCACACGGGGGGAGGGCGTCTGGGTCTACGACGTGGAGGGCAGGCGCTACCTGGACTGCCTGAGCGCTTACTCGGCGCTGAACCAGGGCCACAGTCATCCCCGGATCGTGCAGGCGCTGGTCGAGCAGGCGAGCCGACTGACGCTCGTCTCGCGGGCGTTCCGCAGCGACCAGCTCCCCCTGTTCTACCAGCAGCTCCTTGAGCTGACCGGCTACCAGAAGGCCCTCCCGATGAACAGCGGCGCGGAGGCGGTCGAGACGGCGATCAAGGCGGCGCGCAAGTGGGCCTACACCGTCAAGGGCGTCCCGCACGACCAGGCCGAGATCATCGCCGCCAAGGGGAACTTCCACGGGCGGACGACGACGCTCATCTCCTTCTCGTCCGAGCCGCAGTACAAGGACGACTTCGGGCCGCACACGCCGGGCTTCGTGCTGGTGCCTTACGGGGACGCGGAGGCGGTCGAGGCGGCGATCACGCCGAACACCGCCGCCGTGCTGATCGAGCCGATCCAGGGCGAGTCGGGGGTGGTCGTGCCGCCGGAGGGCTACCTGCGCCGGATCCGGGAGATTTGCGACGCGTACCACGTGCTGTTCATCGCCGACGAAATCCAGACCGGGCTGGGCCGGACGGGGGCGCTGCTGGCCTGCGACCACGAGGGCGTCAGACCGGACGTGGTGGTGCTGGGCAAGGCATTGGGCGGCGGTGTGCTGCCGGTCTCGGCGGTGGTCTCGACGGAGGAGGTGCTGGGGGTGTTCGCGCCCGGCGACCACGGCTCGACTTTTGGCGGCAACCCGCTGGCGGCGGCGGTCGGTCGGGCGGCGCTGAGCGTGATCGTGGAGGAGCAGCTGAGCGAGAACGCCAGGGAGATGGGCCGGTATTTCCGCGACTATCTGGAGGAGATCACCAGCCCGCACATCGACCACGTGCGGGGCAAAGGGCTGCTGATCGGGGTGGTGCTCAAGCCGGAGGCGGGCGGGGCGCGCCGCTTCGTGCTCGACCTGCAAAAGCGCGGCATCCTGGCGAAGGACACCCACGGGAACGTGATCCGCTTCGCCCCGCCGCTGATCATCGACCGGGCCACGCTGGACTGGGCGCTGCCGATCATCCGCGAGGTGCTGATGCAGCCCTGACGCCGAACGGGGAACAGGCCAAGGAGCCGATCCAGCCTCGTATCAATCGGGCGACCAGTAAGCGGTAAACCCGCTGCCCACCTGGCGCGGATCGAACTGGCCGGAGGCGTCCAGCACCACGACGACGGCGTTCTCCCCCTGGAAGAGGGCCGAGATGACCAGGTTTTCGCTGTTGGGCGACCAGATCGTCATGTCGGGCTGGAACAGGTCGAAAAGCTGGAGCAGCCGGGCCATGTCCTGGGTGGGGACGAACGTGCCCAGCTCGACCTCCTCGCCGTTCCGGATGTTCAGGACGCGCAGGTAGAAATACTGGACGTCCTCTCCGGTCGTCTCATCCTGCGCAGTCGACGGGGTGAAATAGGCGATCTTGTTGCCATCCGGCGACCAGAAATAGGCAAAAACATTATCCTGATCGCTGGTGAGGTGGAAGTCTTCGTCCTCTACCCCGACCACGTTCAGGCTGCCCACGCGGTTCCCCGCTGCCGTGTCGTCGGGCACGACGTAGGCGATGTGGTCGCCATCGGGCGACCAGGAGAAGGTGGCGGTCAGCTCGAACTCGGCCAGCTCGCGGGTGATCTGCCCCGACCGGTCGACCAGGGCCAGCAGGTTGGCGTCTTCGGGGTCCTCGGCCTGAACGGCGACCAGCGCCCGATCGCCATCGGGCGACCAGGCCGGTGTCTGAAAGCCTACCGGGGTGTAGGCCAGATCGTCCTCCAACACCCGCCCGGCGAAGTTGCTGAGCACGGCCAGGCGGCCCCCGAACGGCTCAAGCGCCTGCACATCGTGGATCATGATCCGGTCACCGGCGGGGTTCCAGGCGTAAAAGATCGGGCTGCCCACGTCCACCACCTGCGGCTCGCCCCCCGCCTCCGCGTCCAGCAGGTAGAGGGCGAGCGAGCTCCGGTAACGGGCTTCGGACAGGAAGGTCAGGTAATGCCCGTCGGGAGACCAATCCAGGTAAATAGGGCGCTCAACAACGCTGTCGAACAGCTCGACCGGGTCGCTTTTCCCGGCGGCATCGGCCACCAGAATCCGCGACTCGCTCACCTCGCCGGAGGCGTTCGCGTTGAGATGAATGAAGGCCACCTGTTTGCCATCCGGCGACCAGGCCGGGAACTGGTACACGCTCAAATCGCCCGTTACTTCGTCGGCTGACGCGTCGGCGGTCAGGTCGACCAGGCTGCTTCCCGCCTGGTTGGTGAGGTGCAGGTTGCCGTCGCTGCCAATGAAGGCGATCTGCCCGGATTTCGGCTCCAGGTAGCGCAGTAAGGGGCTTTCCGGGACTATCCTGGCATCCTCGCCATTGCCGCCGCTGCTATCCTGGACGTTCTCCCCCGCCGGGAGGCCGAACCCATCCGAGCAGCCAGCAGCGGCCAGCGCAAAGGCGATCACCAGCCCGCCGAGCAAGCGCCGTCTCTCCAGAAATACGGTGTTTGGTTTCATGGGTCTGTTTCCCGCTCCCGTCCTACCGGCGCACGATGTGGGTGGTGACCGCCTCAAAGGCGGCATCCAGAACCGGGTCGGGTTCTTCGGTGACCTGATACCACCTGTCGTTCACCTGGACGTCGGGGACGACGCCGCTCCGCCCGATCTCCTCCCCGTTGGGGGTGCGGTAGCCAACCGCCGGGATGAGCGCGCGCGTGCCGTTGGGGAGTACTTCGGTGATGGACAACTCCACCTCGCCGCCGGTCTGGGGGCCGACCACCACCGCGCGGCCCGTGGCCTGGAGGCTGGCGCTGAGCACCTCCGGCAGGCCCACCGTCTCCTCCCCGACGATGATCGCCAGCGGCAGCCGCTGCGACCCACCCAGGTCCTGCCCGTCGATGTCGATGGGCGTCACATCCTGGCGCGTGTAAAACGAGCCCAGGTCGCCGTCGCCAAAGAGGGTCATCATCCCTTCAAGGGTATCGAAGTCCCAGCCGGAGGAATCCGACAGCCGCAGGTCGAGGATGAACCCCTGGGTACCCTCGTGAGATTGGATATCGAGGTCGATCAGCGCGTTAGCCAGCTCTCCGACGTTGTCCACCGTGGTGGCGGGTGGCATGAGGATGTGGATGATGCTGCCGTCAAGCACGGTCAGGATAACCCGTGCGCCCACCGTGGTGGTGATCGCCTCCCCGCGCGTGACAACCACCTCACGCGGGGACTCGCCTGGCGATTCGACCAGCAGGCTGACGTCCTCGCCCACCGGGCCGCGGATGTAGTCGACTGCCGGGCCGTCCAGGTCGCCGACGGGCGTGCCGTCCACAGCCAGGATGCTGTCGTGCGCCTGAAGCCCGGCGGCTTCGGCGGGTGAATCGGGGATGATTATGGTGAGCATCACGCGGGAATCGTCGTCCGCGCCATACATCACATACGCGCCGATCACGCCGGGGGCGGGCGTGGGGTCTTCCATCATCAGGCGGATGCGCTCCTCGCGGGTGACCAGCTGGGGCGCATCCTGGGACAGCGCATCCTGGGGCAGCTCATCGACCATGTCGGCCAGCAGCGAGTCAAACTCGTCGAAGTCCAGGCCCTCGTCGAGCCGGGCGAGGTAGTTATCACGCGTTTGCTCCCAGGCCGGGTCGTTCAAGTCCTCGTACAGGTAGTGTTCATTGACCGCCGTCCACAGCGCCTCGACGGTGCGCTCCTGGAGGTCGAGGCCGGGGCCGCTGACCGGCTCTGCCGGGGTGGATTGCGCCTGCGCGCAGCCGGTCGCTGCCAGGGCGAGCAGCCCCGCGCCGAGCAACCGCCGGGGATCGTTGATTCCGATCACGCCCATCATGCCGTCCTTCCTGACTCGCCCCCCAGGCTCGCCTGCTGTTACGCTAAAGGCCCGGCGAATGGCGTCTACCGGGCAACTGGTTATATAGAAGTATAGCTACCAACGGCGCGACTTAACAATGTCCGCCGATCATTCGCACCAGGCAGCCTCTGGAGAACGAACTGGGCCGGGGTGTGATGCCCGGCCCAGCCTCACCTCTGCGTCGTCAATGTTTATGGTTATGGTTGTGCACCCAGGCCTCTTCGGCCTGCAAGGCGCGCAGCGCTTTTGGCGCG
>JARRJX010000155.1:0-8725 GCA_037388645.1 Chloroflexota bacterium | reverse complement strand
TGGAGGGGGGTGGGTGTATCCTCTATCAGCACACTGTCATCCACTATAGGTGTCCATTTCAGAGCCTCAGCTCCATTTTTAGAGTGCGCAGCCGATAGATCGCCTGCTCGACCCGGCCTACGTTGCGCGGGTCGTTCAGCCAGCGCGACGCGCCGGATGGATGGGGGAGGGGCACGATGTGGCGGCCTTCCTCATCCTGGATCGAGCCGCCGATCACGTCGTCCAGGCGCGTCTTCGGCGGGTAAAACAACCCGACGGCCAGCCTGCCCACCGGCACGATCACCTCCGGCCTGACCAGCGCCAGCTCGCCCTCCAGCCACGGGCGGCACAATTTACGCTCGGCAGCGCCGGGGACGCGATCCCCTGCCCCTTTGGCGCGCCGCCCCGGAAAGCACTTGGTGACGCTGGTAATGTAGCAGGACTTGCGGAACTCGCGCTCCTCCCACCCGGCTCGCGCCAGCCAGCGCCTGACCGATCACCATCAGGCGTGCTGTGCTCTCCCCGGAGAAAATCGGCTGCGATTCGATCGGGTAACCCGCCTCGGCGCAAAGGCGGCAGGCCGAGAGCACCCCATGGAGCGTGGCGAGATCGGGATAGTCGGTCATATCAGAAAGTGTAACTGACCGGGTAAGGCAAATCAAGGGGAAGTGCTGGCTTCCTCGCCCCAATCCTGGTTATACTGACCACAATGGAAATCCGGGCAGAATCATCCACGAGGGGGAGACCGCGGTGGCAGGGTTAGGCAGCACGACGAAGGCAGAATTCCTGGCGGAGGTAGAACGCTCCTGGGCTGCGTTCAACGCGGCGATCGACCGGTTGAGCGAGAGCCAGCTCACCGGCGCACAGGACGAGCAGGGCTGGACGGTCAAAGACCACCTCGCCCACCTGGCCGCCTGGGAGCGCTCCACTATCTCCTTCCTGGAAGGCAAACCGCGCCATGAAGGGCTGGGCGTGGAGGCGTCCGTGTATCTGAGCGGCGACTTCGACGCGATCAACGACCTGATCTACCGGCAGCACAAAAGCCTGCCGCTCCCCCAGGTGATGGCGGCGCTTCAGGACACCCACCAGCAGCTGCTCGCAGCGATTGAGCCGCTGACCGTCGAAGACCTGCGCCAGCCATACCATCATTTTCAGCCGGATCAACCGAACGATGAGCGGACGGCCATGCAGGTGATCTACGAGAACACCATCGAGCATTACGACGAACACCTGGGCTGGATCGAAGCGCTCCTGGGCAGCAGGCCATGAGCGGAACAGCCGGATCACCGGCTGAATAGGGAGCAGCCAGGCACCTCGCGCCACCGCCTCAGACGGTTCCACTGCCCAGCGCGAGCAGCACCGCCTGCATGCGGCTGTCTGACGTCCAGATGTGGTGGAGCAGCCCGCCAGGTAGCAGACACACGTCGCCCGCCCGCACGTCGGCCACCTGCCCGCCCGACCGCACCCGGCCCTCCCCCTCAACGACGATCAGCATCACGTCCGCGTTGACCTCGCGCTTGCCGGTGTCGCCGCTGCGCTCAAGCTGAAGGAGCATGGCCGTCAGGCGGTCGCCGCGTGTGATCGGCACGAAAGTAACGTTCGTCCCACCCTCCAGAGGGCTGGCCGCCGCCGGGTCGAATCGAAACAGTTCCATCGAATAAACCTCCATCAAATTGATGCCGGGCCGCAAGGCGGACAGACGCTATGCCCCAAAGGTGACGATCCCCAGGCCCTGGATGATGGCAACGAGCGTGACGACTAGCATAAACACTAGGACGGCCAGGTTCACTCGCCAGCCCACCCGCGCCTTCCGGATGGCGTCCTCCGGGCCGGAGTATTTCTTGAAGTCCTGGCGCGCGGCGTAGCTCAGGAACACGCCGACCCCGCTGGTGACCAGGGCCAGCCAGACGATCTGCCTGAGCATAGCCAGCGAATCAAACGCATGGAGGCCCAGGATAAAAGCCAGCATAATGATGAACGCCGACGCGAACGCCAGGATGTAGCTCCCCTCGGCAAACGTGACTGGATCAGGCCGATTCATGTGTCCTCCCCGGCTAAGTGGGTGTATCAGCGGTCGTCGCCCCGGCCAGCTCCTCATAGGCCCGCTGGATCAACAGGGCGTCCTCTTCCAGGTTGGGGCTTTCGACCACTATTGTGCCCCGAATATTAAAGTCTACACAAGCCTGCAGAAAAGCCCGCCATTCCAGATCGGACTCCTCCAGGATGACGTGGTTCTTCTCGCCCTTCGGGCCATATTCGATGCCTGAGAGGTGGAAGTGCATGTCGGCCAGGCCCTCTGCGCCCAGCTCGCTCTTGACCAGCTCAAACATCGCGGCGAACTCGTCGTAGCTGTTGAAGCTCCCATCGCCGGGACGAGCGTGCAGGTGGGCGATGTCGATGCAGGGAGCCACGCCATCCAGCTCCGCCCCCATACGGACAAGCTCCTCCAGGGAGCCAAACATCGCGCTCTTACCCATCGTCTCCGGGCGCAGGACGACGGCGATGGGAGCTTCAACAGCTACGACGAGTTCGCCGCGATGTTTGAGCTGGTCAAGAGCGAGCTGGGCGCAGAGGGCCTGGCCGACATGCACTTCCATCTCTCAGGCATCGAATATGGCCCGAAGGGCGAGAAGAACCACGTCATCCTGGAGGAGTCCGATCTGGAATGGCGGGCTTTTCTGCATCAATTCGTCGGTCTGGCTGTTGAGGTTGATGTAGTAAGGGGCGTGGACGCTGAGCTTCACGTCGTGTTCCTCAGCAGCCGATTTCATCAATTCACAGGTCTCATCCTTGACCCGCACGCTGCGCACCCAGGCGATCTCCAGCGCGCTCAGGCCCAGTTCCTGAATGTAAACGATCGCCGCCGGGGTGCCAGAACCGGGCGTCCCCTGCGGCGAGCCAACCGTGCCAAACCGGATATTCAACCTTCCCTCCAGGGTTTTCTAGAATTGCCCAGAATCCAGGCTGCTATCATGGGGCATTATAGCATGCCTGTGCCATCCTGAGCATCCACCCCGGCTGCTGGATAGGCGGGGAAACGGGCCGCCGGATACCACGTTTGCTCACAATTTTTATGAGCCACATCGTCATAATTGACGCTCACCGGGCCATTGGCTATACTCAAGTGAAGGGATAATTTAGATGATATATCTACATTATCATCGCCCTACCCTGGCCCGCATCCGGCTCGCCAGGAAGCAGGGATGGACCATAACCCGTTATCAGATTGTAACCGTCGGCCATCACATAACCATCACATAACGGGTAAAACGGAGCATACGAGGTGGCAGGCATGGTAACGCTTTTTTCAGATAATGGTGAGGAAGAACAGTACCAGGATTTCGCGGACTTGCTTGAAAGCTCTTTCGAAGTTGACGACTTGCAGCGCGGTGACATACGCGAGGCGGTGATTCTCGACATTCGCAAGAGCGAGATCGTAGTCGACGTCGGCGTCAAACACGATGGCATCATCCCACAGCAAGACATCGAGCGGATGGAGCCGGGGCTGTTCAAGTCGTTAAACGTCGGGGAGTCCGTGCCGGATTACGTGCTCAACCCCAGCGACCAGGAAGGCAACCTGATCGTCTCGCTGAACCTCGGCCTGCAAGGGCACGACTGGACGCGCGCCAGCGAATTGATGGAAAGCGGAGAGGTCATCGAAGGGGAGATCATTGGCTACAACCGGGGCGGGCTGCTCGTCCAGTTTGGCCGCCTGGAGGGGTTCGTGCCCTCATCCCACCTGGTGGAGTTTGGACAGGGCGGGGCCGATTACGAGCGCAGCGACGCGATGAACGAGATGGTTGGGCAGACGATCGCCTTGAAGGTGATCGAGGTCAACCAGAGCCGCCGACGCCTGATCCTGAGCCAGCGAGAAGCCCAGCGTGAATGGCGCACTCAACAGAAGAAGAAGCTGCTGGAAGAGCTTCATGTAGGGGACATCGTGCCAGGCCGGGTGACGGGTGTGCGTGACTTTGGCGTGTTCGTCGACATCGGCGGGGGGGACGGCCTGATCCACGTCTCGGAGATGGCCTGGCACCGCGTGCCGCATCCCAGCGATGTGGTCAGCATCGGCGACGAGATCCAGGTCTACATCCTGGAGCTGGATCACGAGCAGCAGCGGATCGCGCTGAGCCTGCGCCGCACCTACCCCGACCCGTGGGAGAATGTCGAAGAGCACTACCAGATCGGACAGATCACCGAAGGGACGGTGAGCAACGTGGTCGATTTTGGCGCGTTCGTGGTGCTCGCCGACGGGATCGAGGGCTTGCTGCACATCACGGAGATGGGTGACGGCACGCTGACCGAACCCTATTCGTATGTGAAGCGGGGAGACGTGATCCCGCTCCAGATCGTCCGGATCGAAAAGGATCGCAAGCGGATCGGCTTCACGCAGAAGGAGCTTAACCTGGCAGGGCCTGCCAACCTCTCCGAGCTGGCGGATGTCGAGGAGCCAGGCTTTGAGGAAGAGGGGGCCCAGGTAGCCCTCGACGAGGATTTAGCGGAGGAATCGGAGGAGATCGACCTGATCGACATCAGCCAGGAGCTGGCCGCCTCCGCCCAATCGGCGGACCAGGCCAACCCGGAACTGGCCGACCGCGCCGACGAGGCCGAAACGGGCCAGGCCAAGATCGATTGACCACAGCCAGATAAAAAACAGGGCCATCCCTCAAAACATTGGGGTGGCCCTGTTTTTGATTCGATTTAGAGAAACGTCAGTTGGGGCCAGCCGGGCTGGTTGAGGAAGCCCGGTCGATGTCGCGGTCTATCTCCCAGGGATAGATGATCCAGGCGTCGGTGACCGCACCGTAATAATCCGGCCTGGCGGTGGTGAACAGCGAGCGGTAGGGGTTGAAATGCAGCACGCAGGTGGCGGGTCGCCCCTCGGCCACCTCCACCCGCCCGCGGACGGCGGTGCTGGTGCGACCGCTCCCCCACACGTCGTCGATGATCAGCGTCCGCTGATCCTTCAACAGCCTGTCGTCGGGGAACTGGTGGAATTGCGGCCAGGCGGCCAGCGGCTTGGCATCGGCTGTGCCGGGGAAACGCACCGACGCCGTCAGCACGGGGCGGATGTCCAGCGCCTCGGCGATCATCCCCCCAGGGATGATCCCACCCCTGGTGATGATCAGCAGCGCGTCGAATGAACCGGCCTCTCGAAGCTGCCCCAGCAAGACGTCCATGAGAACCTCGACATCATCCCAGGTCAGAATCTCATGGCGAAGCGGCTTTTGTGGTCGTTGCATCCGGTTTCCAGTTCTGCTTGTGTCATGAAAAGATCACGCCGTGTGATCATTATAGTGCGGAGGAACGACCGGTGTCAAAAGACACAGGCACACTTTGCAGCCATCACCCACGCTTTCGCACCGGGGCGAATCTGCTACAATGAAGGGGTCGGCGATCCGGCCAGCCCGCTTGGTAGACGCCTCCCGCCAGGGGAGCTGACCGGCATCTGCCCGATTGGCAGAACATTCAACTCAGCGACATCTGGGAGCCAGGTATGACAACAGACAAAACGAGAGTGCTCTATGTGGAAGACGAACCGGCCATTGCCGAGCTGCTGCGCAGCGGGCTGGACCTGTTTGGGATGGACGTCAGCCCGATCTACGGCAGCGCGGAAGAGGCGTTCAAGAAGATCATCAACGACGAGCCGCCGATTGACGAGTGCGAAATCCTGATTTTTGACATCCGCCTGCCCGGCATGACCGGGCTTGAGCTTTCCGAAAAGCTGCGCGAAGTGGGCGAGGAACGACCGATCCTGATCGTCTCCGCCTACCAGCCCCCTCCCCGCTCGCAGTTAGCCACGCTCAAAGCCCACTTCATGCCGAAGCCCTTTGACTTCGCCGGGATCGTCAGCAAAATCCAGGAGCTGACCACCGAGACCGACTGACCGGGGTCGACAGGCGGCTGCCGGAAGCGAAAAAAGGCCACCAACCCCTGCGGCTGGTGGCCGATTCAATATCTGGTTTGCTTGGCCGGTTAGCGGATCGCCAGCTCGGTCTCCGCGTCGAACAGATGCATGTGGTCGGTGTTCATGACCACCTGGAAGTCAGTGCCCACCCTGGCCTGGGTGCGCGGGTCGACGCGGGCGATGTATTCCTGGTTACCCGTCTTGAGATACAGGAAAACCTCGTTCCCCATCAGTTCCGTCACGTCCACCTTGGTGTCCACGTGAGCCGGGTTGATGCCAGGAGCGGCAAACTGTGGGTCGGAGATGTCCTCCGGGCGGATGCCGAGGATCACGCGCTGGCCTGACGCCCTGCCCCAGACGTCCTTCTTGGAATCAGGCACGAGAATCCGGAACGAGCCGGTGTCGACGAACAGGTCGCCATCCTCCCGGACGAGGGTGGAGTCGAAGAAGTTCATGCTGGGGCTGCCGATGAACCCGGCCACAAACACGTTGTCGGGATAATCGTACAACATCTGCGGGGTATCGATCTGCATCAGCAGGCCATCCCGCAGCACGGCGATGCGCGACCCCATCGTCATTGCCTCGGTCTGGTCATGTGTGACGTAAATGAAGGTCGTCTCCATGCGCTGGTGCAAACGCTGGATCAGCGCCCGCGCCTCCACACGCAGCTTGGCATCCAGGTTGGAGAGCGGCTCGTCCATCAGGAACACGTCCGGCTCGCGCACGATGGCGCGGCCCACCGCCACACGCTGGCGCTGGCCGCCGGAGAGCGCCCGCGGCTTCCGGTCGAGCAGGTGCTCGATCCCCAGCTCAGCTGCCGCGCTGCGCACGCGACTGTCGATCTCGTCCTTGGGCGTCTTGCGCAGCCGCAGGCCGAAGGCCATGTTGTCGTAGACGGACATGTGCGGGTAGAGCGCATAGGACTGGAACACCATGGCGATGTCGCGATCCTTGGGCGGCACGTCGTTCACCATCCGGTCGCCGATGTAAATCGTGCCTTCCGACACCTCTTCCAGACCGGCCAGCATCCGCAGCGACGTACTCTTGCCGCAGCCAGACGGGCCGACAAAGACCAGGAACTCTTTGTCAGCGATCTCAATGTTGAGATTGTTGACTGCGACCACGTCCCCCCAACGTTTGGTGACACCATCGTACGTTACGCTAGCCATTTGCCCTCCTTGATGATTGCCGGTATGGGTCTGACTCAAATAAGGTCAGTACTTGACTCCGCATCTCGACCGCCGAATGCATCATCCAATTGAATGGTTAACCGTGGGAGACAGCCCATTGTAGAAGATGGGCTAACTCGATCAATACTACAACCTGTCTGGAGCATCCTCGCGGTGCGTCTCAAACTTCGTGTGAATGTGGGATATTGGATGGTGGCGATCGACATCGGTGATGCGAATTTGTTTGTCTCACAGTATAGTACACAAACGACCGTCTGGTCAAGCACTGTAAAAGGGCGTCAGCAGAGACGTAAGCGATGATTAAACGACTGATTCGGTTGTTCTGGAAATCGGGCATCCTGGCGCGGGTCGCCGGGGCTGGGTTGGCGATCCTTCTGCTCAGGCTCACCCCGGTCCCCGCCGGGCTTGTCGAATCGGTTCGCAGGGCGCGCGCCGCCTACCAGTCAGATCGATACCAGGAGGCGAGCGCGGCCTACCGGGACGCCTACGCCTACCAGCCGTGGTCGACGGAGTTGCTTACCGACCTGGTGCGGGCATCGGTCCTGGGCGGGGATCACGCGGGGGCCGTGCGCTACCTGGAGCAGCTCGCCGCGAAGCGCCCCCTGGGGCCGGAGGAGATCAGCCTGCTGGGCACGGCGCTGGTCGGCCAGGGGCAGGTCGACGAGGCGATCGCGCTCTGGGAGCAGGCCAGGGACGAGGGGGCGGTGGAGGCCAGCACGCTCGCCCAGCTTGGCGACATCTACGTCTCACGCAAGCAGTGGAGGCAGGCCAGCGAAGTGCTGGCGACGGTGGCGCGCTTTGCCCCTTCGGACGCGGAACTGCTTTACCGCCTGGGGCTGATCCAGGCGCTCGACGAGCGGCGAGTCGCTGGCCTACCTGGGCTATGTGCGGGCGCGCGCAGGGGAGCCTGGACTGGGCGCGACGCAGCAGGCGATGGCCGTCGACCCGGAAAGCCCGACGGTGCTGACGCTGGCCGGGCTGACCTACAAGCAGCTTGGCAGGATTTACGACGCGCGGGCGATATTCGAGCAGGCTTACGAGCTTGACCCGACCAACCCCGTGCTGGCGGTTGAGATCGCGGCCACCCACCGGGCCGACCTGGGCTACCAGTGGGCGGAATTATGGATGAAGGAGGCGGTGCGGCTGGCTCCGAACGACCCGCGCATCAAGCTGCTGCTCGCTCAGTTCTACGTGGACGAAGAATACGAGGTCGCCGAGTCGGGGCTGCCCCTCGCCCAGGAGGTGGCGGTCAGTATGCCGGACAACGCCGCCGCCCACGATACGCTCGGCTGGGCCTATTTTTTGCTGGGCGACCTGGATAACGCTTCCCAGGAGCTGACGCTCGCTCTGAGGCTCGACCCAGGCCTGGCGAAGGCGCATACCCACATGGGGGCGCTGCTTGAGGCGCAGGGCGAGACGAACGAGGCGCTGGGCCACTACCAGGAGGCGCTCGCCCTGGACAAAGGGGGACCGGCAGGCAATCTGGCCGATCGGGCGATCGACCGGCTGTTGAATCGGTAGAGGGTGTCGACCGGTTGACCCTGGGTGGAGCCGCTGCTAGAATTCCTGGCGCTGATTCATTAAACATCGAGACTGTTTATTCATGACCAAGAAGGAAACCGAAACCGTAGGTTTGCACCGTGACCAG
>JARRJX010000154.1:0-5502 GCA_037388645.1 Chloroflexota bacterium | reverse complement strand
GAGCCGGTGGCGACATACTCCATCCAGGGATAGCGCTCAGCATATGTGGTTTGATACATGCGGCGGAGAAACTCGCCCTTGAGCAGCAGGGCATGGCTGCCAAACGACCAGCCATCAAGACCGCTCACCGTATCCACCTCGACCACCAGCTTGCCCAGCGCCAGAGCCAGGCGCACCAGGGTCTTGTTGTCCCGCCAGATGTCGAGCATCACCGCGTCGGCTCGTCGCGCCAGCCGCCGATAGTCGGCCAGTCGGTCGACGTAATACACCTCAGCATCCCCCAGCAGCGGCGACTCCACGTCCGCCGACGCATAACCAAAGCTGCTCAGCGACTTGCCGAGCAGGACAAGCGACGGCTGCGCGCCCCGCTCAAGCAGGGCATCCACCAGGGAGAGATGCCGGAACGGATTCTCACGGACGTTCTTCGTCGCTACAACCAGCACACGAGGGGGTCTGCTCATACACCTATCCCAACTGCCCGATCAATCTCCAGATTTCCCCGCATCCGCATGGTCGGTCTGGCCCTGGCCTCCTTGAAAACGTCGGCGAGCTTCACGCGCGGCAAACTTCCACACACGCAGATCGAACGGCCAGGCCAGGAGGGCGTAGCTCCACATCGTCCAGGCGTAACGCGCGGCAGGCTCTCCCCACCACAACAGACGCTCCGCCCAGTTGACGAAGTTGCGGCTCTGCTCGGCCCGGCGGGCAAGGGCGCTCATCTGTGTGTAACGGGCTGCGATCTCCTCCCCGGCAGCCTCTAGGGAGGTTTTCTCCTCGCCAGACTCGGCGCGCTCGACGGCAAGCTGGCGCGCCAGTTGGGCATAGGCCGCCTGCTCGGCGTTCCGCGCCACGCTCGCCATCTGGGCGCTGAAGCGCATTTTGTATAGCGTTTCGGGCAAATTGGCAACCTGGTGCTGCTCGGCAAGCCGCAGCCAGAGGTCGTAATCCTGGGCCAGCCGAAAGGCCTCGCGGTACCCCCCCACTTGATCCAGCGCTTCCCGGCGGATCATCACTGAGCCATGGGCGAAGCTGTTCTTCTCTTTGAGCCGTTCCCGGATCGCCTGGTGTTCGGTGGGATACTCAAACTGCCACACCAGCTCGCCGCTCGCGTCAATCCACACGACCTGGGTGCCAACCAGCGCCACCTCCGGGTGACCGTCGAGGAAGGCAACCTGCTTCTCAAGGCGCTTCGGGTCAGATATGTCTTCGTCGTCGTGGCGGGCGACGTAGCGGCCCTGGGCCAGCGCCAACCCCTGGTTCAAGGCAGCGGTCTGGCCCCGGTTGGCGATGTTACGATGGGCGCGAAAGCGGGGGATCTCCAGGCCGGAGAGGTAATCCCAGGTGTGATCGGTCGAGCCATCGTCGATCACGATCAGCTCATAGTCGAGGAAAGTCTGCCCGCGCAGGCACTCGATAGTGGCGGATAGCCTCGTTTCACCATTATAGACAGCGATCACGACACTGAGGGGAAGCGGTTCAGGCAAGGCCCAGTTCCTTGTACACGGCGACCTCGCGCGCCAGCACGCCCTCCAGGGAGAAGCTCTCGATCATATACTGGCGAGCCGCCCGCCCGATCTTCGCCCGCAGGCGCGATTCGCGCAGGAGGGCGCTGAGGCCCCGGTGAAGCGCCTCCGGCGAGGTGTCTTCACACAGCCAGCCGGTCTCGCGGTGCTGGATCACAGAGGCGCTGCCCTGCACCTGGGTCGCCACCACCGGCACCCCGGCGGCCATCGCCTCCAGGAGAGACTTGGGCAGACCCTCGTAGAGCGAGGGCAGCACAAATGCCTCACACTCGGCCAGCAAAACGGGAAGCTCTTCCTGGGGGACGGTGCCCAGAATCTCAATGGGAACGCCCTTCTCCTGAGCCAGGCGGAACAGGTTATTGCGCTGGGGGCCATCGCCAATCAGTCGCAGCCTGGCCCCTTTCAGCCCGGCCATCGCCTCGATCAGCGCGGCGAGGTTCTTCTGTGGCGCGAGCCTTCCGACGAAACACACCAGCCCCGGCTCGCAGGCGAGGTCTTCACGCGGCCTGAACAGGTCGGTATCCACAAAATTGGGCACGACAACCACCTTGCCTGCCGGGAGTGCATACCAACGCTGCGCATACTGGGCATCTTCGGACGTTGGTAAAAACACGCGCCCGGCCTGGTGGAAGAGGGCCAGCTCGCGCCGCCACAGCCCAAAGCGCATCCGGGTGGAGACGGGGCGATTGGAGACAAAGCGCGAGAGCAGATACCCTCCCCGGACGATGGCACATCCGCCTGTCAGCCCGGCGGCGTGGATCACCGCGTGTGCCCCTTTGATCTGGTTGCTCTTGAAGATCGCCAGCCCTTCAAGCTCCCGGCGGTACAGATCAGGGGCGCGCTGCATGAACTCCTCTGGCGGCAGACGTTCCGGGTTGTTCAACACACGGAAGCCTTCAAGCTGCTCGCCAAGCCGGGCATCCTCCTCCCCGCCATAGGTCACCAGCGTGACCGGACCGACGTGCTCGGCCAGACGCCGGTAGTAGGACAGTTCCCGGTGGAGATAGCCCGCTTCCTGCCAATCGACAAGTGACACGCCAAGGGTAAAAAACAGGGCAAGGCCACGCCGTCCGTCATTCATCGCCCGCTCGCTCCGGATACACAACTGCCCAGAGTTCTCCCCAGGTGTCGTCCGGCAAACTGACGCCCAACCCACCCAACAGGCGTATGATGCCACCTGATAGTTGGCCCATTCCACGCTCTATGACGCTCAATCAAGTTCCTGCATTTGCCAAGAATCAACTATGTTTTCGGGGGAAGATTGTACAACATCAGGGCATATTTGTCCGCGACCAGTGCCCAATCGTAGGAAAGAACGACGCTGTGCGCCTCCTGGCCCATTCGGGCCGCCAGGTCGCGGTCACCGATCAGGCGGCGGGCAGCACTCGCCAGCCCATCCACATCATCGACGTCGGCCAATAGGCCGGTCGCGCCCTGTTTTATCACGTCTTTGGGCATCCCCATACGAGTCGAGACCAGCGGCAGGCCGCTCGCCATGCCTTCCAACAGCGACATCGGGCCGCCTTCATCGCGTGAGGTGATCAGGTACAGATCGAGCGCGTGATAATACGCGGCGAGCGCAGCCTGGTCGGGCAGGACGTCGTGTCGATAGGCAATTCCAGCCCTTTGTAGGCGTCCGATCAAATAGCCGCGCGCCGGGCTGGTCAGCAGCACGAACAGGCGGCGGTGCTGCGCCAGGCGTTCCAACACGTCCGCCAGCACGTCCGGCCCCTTGATCCACTTCATCTCACGATTCGTGTTATCCCAGCCGGGGCTGTCTTTCTGAAACGACCCGATGCACACCGCATCATCCGGCACCCCCAGGCGCATCCGGGCGGCGGCGCGTTCGGCGGCTGTGGGGGGATGGAACAAATGGGTGTCAACGCCCAGGGGGATATGAACGATCTTTTCCAGGGGGATGTCATTGGAGAGCAAAAAATCACGGGCGGTGGTCGTCCAAACATGAATGCAGTCGGCTCGTGCTGCGCCCTCTTGCAAACGGGCGATCTGCTCCTGGATGTTGGGATCGGGGTTGGAGGGCAGGCCGTGGCTCCAGGTAAACAGCAGCCGGTTTGAGGGATGTGCCGCCCGAAAACGGGCATTTTTCAGGTAAAGCGGTGGGGAACCGTAATGGAGGGTTACGCCCCGGTAGCCGCGCAGATCGTGTCCGACGTGCATCAGGCAGCGCCCGCCAAGCTCGCGTTGCAGCACCTCCCCGATCTCGTCGATCACCCAGCCGGTGCCCTCGGCCAGATAGGCCACCGCCGGACGGGAACTCAGACGGGCACGCAGCGAGAACCACCTTCCAGGCAGCGGCCCCAACACCCGCCGGGCTCGCCGGGCGATTCCCTCTTGCAGCCGCCGGGTTAGATCACTCACCGGGCAGCAGATCCATCTCCCGCAGCATCCGGGAGATCAGGTGCTCGACGGTATATTCCGCCCGCACCCGGCGGTGCCCGGCCAGCCCCACCGCACGCCGCTCGTCGTCATGCGCCAGATAATAAGCGATCCGGTCGCACAATTCGTCCTCGTCATCCCAGAGCACGATCTCCCGCCCATCCTCAAACTGGCGCGCGATCTCCGGGTGCCTTTCCACCAGATAACACGCGCCCGCGCCCAGCACCAGATAGACCCGCTGGCGGACGTAAAACTCGTCCTCATAAAAGATGGTCTGCTCCGGGAACTGATTTAGGGCGTTGATATCGCCAAGCCGGTCGGAGCCAAGTACCAGTCGGGCACAGTTCAGGGTGCGGTTGAGTTGGTGAGGGCTGATCGCCACGCCGATATGCTCCACGCCGTCAATCCCAGGGGGGCGGTAGCTCAGCATCGTGACCCGGAAATGGCGGCTGACCCGCTCCAGCAGCGCGCGGCGGTTGCTGTTGAGCGGTGTGTCGATGTCGCCGACGAACAACACGTCATAACGCGGCTCCTCGCCCTTCAATGGGTAAAACCAGCGCGGCTCGTAGGCCATCGGCAAGGCGATGGCGTTGACACCCTCCGCGCGCAGGCGGGGCACGTGGGGGGCGTGGTTGACAAAATACCAGCGATACGCCCGCAGGATCTCAAAAGCTTCTGCCTGGGTCGCCGCTCCACCGCAGAAAAACGAGTCCAGGCCGATGGTGTTCGAGGCGACCGGGATACCCTCCGCCCGGAGAAATTCCATCTCTTTGATGCTGAGCGGGCTGTCATACGCGAAAAGGGTCTGCGGCTGAGCGCGGTTCACGCCCCGCACCAGCTTTTCCGCGCCCAGCGCTGGATTATTGCGCGGCTTCTCATGCTGGGCAAAACCCAGGAAAGGCACCCCGGCATAGGCGCGGCGCAGGTAGATTAACATGGCATAAAGCAGGTGATCGGTCAGGCCTTTATGCTTGTAGACAACCAGCAGCCGCCCGGCCAGTGGAGAGCGTTCCTGCCAGAAAGAAAGCTGTGCCAGATGAAGCTCACGCCGCTGGGCGCTTGCCTCAAAGCGCAGCGTTTTATTGGCCCTGGAGAGAAAACGGCGTATGGACTGTAACAGACGCTTGATCGATTCCATCAGGGGCTTTCACCTGAACGTCTCTGCCTCACGGCACGATAAGCAGCCCTGGCTTGCCTCAGAAGTGGCATGTCCCCCAGCCCCCGCCGCAGAGCTTTCCGCGCCCGCTCGCGCCGCCAGGCGGCGACGTTCTGATCGATCGTCCGACGATCCACAGCCGACACTTCTACCTCGACCAGCCTGTATCCCTCCCCTTTGAGCGCCGGGCCGATGGCCTTTTGGATGGCATAAATCACTTCCGGGGAGAGTTTCTCTCGCCAGCGCTGGGCGATAGCCGGGTCGGGAGGCTGGGCGATATTGGTGTGCTGATCGCGAAAATACGTGTCGGGAAGCTGTTCGTCGACCTGCTCGTAATAGCGGAGCATCCCCTCGGCAAAAGGAGCCTCGATAAAGGCGCAAATCTGCTCTAACACCGCGTGCGGCTCGGCCAGCAGCCGCTCATAC
>JARRJX010000153.1:0-5520 GCA_037388645.1 Chloroflexota bacterium | reverse complement strand
CCAGGTCGGCGATCACGTAATCGCCGGGGATTCCATCCTGGGCGAGCGCCGCCCGCACCTGCTGCTCGGCGCTGTCACGCCCGATCAGGGAGAGGACGTCGACCGCCTCGCCGAGGGTGACCAGCGCCTTGGCGACGTTATAGCCCACGCCGGAGACGGTGCTGCTCAGGCCGAAGAAGGGGTAGCGCACCGGCTCGTAGTGGATCGGGAAGTCCTCCACACGCAGGGTGGTCTCGACATTGATCAGACCGGACACGAGGATGCGGGTCATCACTGGCTCCTGGACGCGATTCTAGGACAGGGTCAGGATGGGGGCAACCGACCGGCGTGTGCCTATTCATAGGCCAGGGCCTCGCGGACGCTGATGCGCACCGCGCGGCGGGCGGGCACCATGCTGGCGAGGGTGCTGATCACGAGGGCGATGGCGAGCCAGATGAATATGCCGGGGATCGAATAGCTGAACTGCAAGGGGCGCTCGAAGAAGGCGTCGCCGACCAGCGTGCCGAAGCCCAGGCTGACCGGAATCCCCAGCGGCACGGCCAGCAGCCAGCTTATCAGGCCGATCAGGATGCCCTCGGTGATGACGATGGCGCGCACCGAGCCATTCGAGCCGCCGATGGCGCGCATCACGCCGATCTCACGGGTGCGCTCCAGGATGTTGAGGCTCATCGTGCTGGTCAGGCCCAGGCCGCCGACCACGGCCAGCAGCACCGACATAAACAGCATGAATCCGATGATGAAATCGAACTGGCCGACCATCGCGCCGATCTCCTCCTGGTTGGTGAGCGACTGGCTGACCTGAATGCCCGCCTGCTTGAGGTTTTCTTCCAGGTCACGCGCCACCTGCGATTGGAAGTCGACGGTGTCCTGCGTGGTGCCGATCAATAATACGAAGCCCTGACCCGGCGTGCCGGTGACGTGCCCGACCTGGTTGAAGCTGGCATAGGCGATGTCCCCGACCAGGCCGGTATTGATCACGCCCACTACCTGCCACTTGCGCCGCCGCCCGTCGATATCCAGGACGATCTCGTCGCCGACCTGAATGTCCTCTTCCCTGGTGAGGAAGTCGGAGCCGAGCACGATGGCGTTGGTATCGCCCGGCTCCAGCCAGCGGCCCTCCAAAAGGGTGGGCTGGACGAAGGCGGTCTCAGGATAGACGCCCAGCAGTTGGAAGGTGGAGCTTTCTGTGCCGTCGTCGCGAATGCGCTTCGGCTCGGCGAAGGCCCATCCCTCGGCGGCCTCGACGCCCGGCACGCGGAACGCCTCACGCTCCAGGGGGAGCATGCCAGAAGGCTCGTTGAGGTAGACGATCACGTCGTAGCTGAACAGCTTCATCACCTGGTCCAGCTCACGCAGGAGGCCGACGCGGGCGCTCATGATCGCGATGAAGATCGTCCCGGCGAGGGTGAGGGTGCCCAGGGTGAGGGCCAGCCGCCCCTTGCGCCGGACGGTGTTGCGCAGGGAGAGCAGCGTGGGGCGGGGCAGGCCGCGGATCGCGTTGAACAGGCGGTCGACCAGGCCCTGCTTGCCGATGCGAGTGATGCCATAATCGCCGATCGCCTCGCGGACGGTGGTGCGCGCCCCGCCGACGATCGGGATCAGGGCGGCGATGGCCGGGACGACCAGGGCGGTGCCTAACTCCAGGGCGAAGACCTCCAGCGGAAGGCGGAAGTGGATGATGTCCATGTTGAGGAAGTTGGCGACGAGCCGGGAGAAGACGTAGGCCATGCCAATCCCCAGCGGCATGGCGATCACCAGCGAGAGCAGGCCGAAGGCCATCACGTAGGTCAGGTAAATCCCGGCGACCTGCCGCCCGGTCGCGCCGACGGCCTTCATCATCCCGATCTGGCGCTTCTGCTGAGAGAGCACGGAGGTGATGGTGTTGACGACCAGGAAGCCGCTCAAGACCAGGGCCATCACACCGATGCCGGTCAGGATGGCGACGAAGGCATTGACCGCGTCCAGCGCCCAGTGCTCGCCCGGCTCGGTCGAATAGGCGCTGCCCACCTGATAGCCGTAGCGTTCGAGGCGCTCGGTGATGTCGGCGGCCACGTCCTCGATCGCTTCGAGATCAGTGATGGCGGGATCGGTGACGACGTTGAGGCGGGAGAAATGACCATCGTGGCCCAGCCATTGGAGCGTTTCCAGCGAGACGAAGGCGCGCGGCCAGAGGGAGAGCGAGGGCGGCTCGGCGTCCATGTCGTAAACGATCCCGGCGAACTTCAGCTCGCGCCTGCTGCCGTCGGGCAGCTCCAGGGTGATCATGTCGCCCATTTGCAGGCCAACGTAATCGACGGTGGCCCGCTCGAACCAAATCTCGCGGCGCTGCGGGGGCCAGTCTCCGGCGACCGGCTCGACAATGTTGGCGTGCATGTCGTCGAACTTCTCGACGCAGTACAGGTCGATGTTCCACCAGCGGTCGGCGGCCTGCATCTTGAGCCAGTAGGTGGCCCAGCCCTCGACGGCCTGCACGTCGGGCATTTTGCGCACGAGGTCGACGGTGTGCCGGTCGAAGGGGCTGCCCCAAATTTCAATCGTCGCCGGGGAGGTGGCGGCATAATTCTCGCTCATGTTCTCGATCACGACCGAGCGGGTGATCAGGGTGCCGCCGAAGGCGAAGATGCCGACCGCAATGGCGAGCATGACGAGGATGGTGCGCGCCGGATTGGCTAACAGGTCGTTGACGACTTTGCGCCAGCGTGGCTTGAGCATCGGCTCCTCCGGGGAGGCTGGGATAAGTGGCGCTGCGGTACTTTCGGCAGCAGGCCCCCAAAAAGGGGGGTGATCGCTTCCGGCAATAACCTATACGAGGCGGGGCGTGGCGAGTTGCAGAGGGGGAGGGGGCGAGAATCCAGCCGATCACCACCAGAGGGGGGGCCAGGTGGTGCGGTATTCGTTGAGCATCGGCGCGCCGAAGAGCACGTCGGGCTGGTCGTAGGGGGTGACCCATTGGCGGGGGTGATCGAGGTCGCGCTGGAAGGGGCTGTACATATCGAGCAGGGCGATGCTGTCCCAATCGGCGTCGATGTAGAGCACCGGGTTATAGGCGTTCCAGTAGGTGCGATCGCGGATTTCCAGGTGCAGGTGGGGGCGTGAGTTGCAGGTGAGATCGGGGTCGCCGGTCAGGCCGATCACGTCGCCCCGGTGCACGGGCTGGCCGACGACCAGATCGGGCCGCTCCAGGAGGTGGCCGTAGAAGGAGGCGAGGGTGGTGTCGTAGTGGATCAGCATCAGGCTGTGGGGGCCCGCGCCGTGCTCGGGGGCGTCGATCTTGGTCACGACGCCATCGGCGATGGCGAGCACCTCGGTGCCGCACGGGGCGGCGAAATCCAGCCCGAAGTGGAGGCCCTGGCCGCTGCGGTACCAGACCTGGCGGAAGCGGTAGGCGCTGCGCGTGTTGCCGTACCACTGGACGACGAACCAGGTGCTGAGGCCGGGCGGCTCGGCGAAGGGCAGGCTGAAAGGCGGCTCTTCGGGCGGCTCCTGGGGGCGGGGCGCGGCCTGGGCGGAACCGGCATTCAGCGCCAGGGTGACGACGATCACCAGCACAAGCAGCGCCAGGAAGGGCGCGATGCGGGGTGGGCGGAGTGTGAATCGTCGCATGAGGATCAGACCCCCGGCAGGGCGGGCATCCAGGCCCCGGCAGCGCGCAGCAGGTCGGCAAAGGGGTCCTGCGGATACCCCTCATTCAGCGCCGGGAGGTAGCGGTGGAACGACTCGGTGGTGCGGAGCGCCTCGCGCACGGTCTCCAGGTTGCGGCGGCGCTTGAAGAGCGCGTTCTGGGATTTGTGGCAGAGGGCGGCAGCCTCCTTAACGTCGAGCCAGGGGCGCACGTCGAGGGCGAGGTGGGCCATCTCGCTCTCGTTCCAGATGTGATCGTCGATGCCCGGCACGCAAGCGGCGAAGGTGTAGAGCAGCGGCGAGCGGGCGGATGCCTGGACGGCGGCCAGGGTGGCGCGGTGCATCAACTGGTGGGCGGGGTGGCCGTACTCGCCATCGCTGCCGTGGGAGAGGACGAGGTCGGCCACCACCCGGCGGATCGCGCCCCGAATCTGGGCGGTCAGGGTGGGGAAATCGGCCTGGAAGGGATACAGTTCGTCGTCCGGGCCGACGAGGGGATCGACGTAGCCGAGGATGTCCACGGTGGCGATTCCCAACGCCGCCGCCGCACAGCGCAGCTCGCGCTCGCGCAGCGCGCCCAGCTCGGCACGGGGGGCCAGGGGCGGCTCGCCCTGCTCACCGCCCTCGCCGCGCGTGGCGCAGAGCAGGTGGACGGCGACCCCCATGCCAGTCAGCAGGGCAATCGTGCCGCCGAGCAGCATGGTCTCATCGTCGGGGTGCGCGCTTACGACCAGCACCGATTTGAGCAACTGTCAGCCTCCTTGCGAGCGCCTACCAAACGTTGACGCGGATCGACGGCATTGATTATACTGAGAGAGACGACAATTGATCGACCAGAACAGGGAGCATCATGAGCGATTTGCCACAGTACGAACCGGTTGAGAACCACGACGACGAACAGCGGATGGAGGGGCTGATCGAGTTCTTGAGCGCCTACATCGAGCAGTATCACGGCGGGTCGGTGCAGCTCCTGGACTTCGACGGCAAGATCGTCACCGTCAAGCTGGGCGGGGCGTGCATCGGCTGCCCGCTTTCGCTGAACACGCTGCACGGCTGGATCGAGGGCACGGTGCGCCAGTTCTTCCCCGACGTGGAGCGGGTGGTGGACGTGGAGGGGTAGGATCGGGGCACAGGGTTACGAATCAATCGAGCGCCTGGGTGATTCCAGGCGCTTTTTGAATCCCTGCGGATTTATCGTAAGCTGCTTAGTCCCGGCGTCGGCTGGCCCGGCAAGCGCCGCCACTGCCACCGCCCCAGAACAGGCCCAGGCCGATCAGGAACCCGGCATTGTACCAGCCGCCGTTGTTGTGGACGGCGTAGATGTTGACGTTCTGGTTGAAGAGCGAGATGATGAAGGTGATCGGGACGATGATGCCGTGCCACAGGCCCAGCCAGAACCCGGCGACCACCCCCGCCTCGTTGGGCGTGTTGGCGGCGTCGTTGGGGCCTGCCGCACACCCGGCCAGGGCGAGCATCAGGACGACCAGCAGAACGATCAACAGCGCGTGTTTCATGAGTGCCCCCGTTTCTAAATCTGATAAAACGACTTATCTACCGCCTTCTACGTAGAAAGGGGGCGGATCGTCTCAAATAGGCCGGGTGTGGATCACCAATCCATGAACTGGCTCTGCTTCAACACGCCGCCGGGGGGCACGACGATGAAGTCGTCGCCCGCCCGGTCGAGCGCCGCCGCCACCTCGACCAGCCGCCGGACGTAGGAATCCGAGCCGAGCAGCTCCTCGTAATCGTAGCCCCAGCGCTCGCAGAAGCGGGCCACCTCCTGCGCCTGGGGGCGGTAGGCTTCCAGGTCTTCCTGGGTGTGGGCGACCAGCACCAGGCGCTTGTAGTGCTGGTACTGGGTGTCCATCAGGTATTCCGCTGTGTCCTGGCCGTATTCCT
>JARRJX010000152.1:0-5521 GCA_037388645.1 Chloroflexota bacterium | reverse complement strand
GCCCGCGTCGTGATCGCGGTCGCGCGAGCCTTCGCCTTTATGATGGGTTCGACCTTCTCCCTGCTGGTGGGGCGTTGGGGCATGAACATGGCGGTGCAGGGCAACGTGCGCGTGGCCTCCGCCTCACGGGTCGACTACAACGAGGCGCTTAAAATCGCCTACCGCTCCGGCACGATCACCGGCATGCTGACCGACGGGCTTGGCCTGTTGGGCGGCACCCTGATCTTCATCGCCTTCGGCAAGGCAGCACCGGACGTGCTGCTGGGCTTCGGCTTTGGCGGTACGCTGCTGGCGCTCTTCATGCGCGTCGGCGGTGGGATTTTCACCAAGGCCGCTGACGTGGGCGCTGACCTGGTGGGCAAGGTCGAGGCCGGGATGGAAGAGGACGACCCGCGCAACGCCGCCGTCATCGCCGACCTGGTGGGTGACAACGTGGGCGACTGCGCCGGTATGGCCGCCGACATCTTCGAGAGCTACGAGGTGACGATCGTCTCCAGCCTGATCCTGGGCCTCGCCTTGACGGAGCTCACCGGCAACCTGCACTGGATCATCGTCCCGCTGCTCATCCGCGGCGTGGGTGTCGTCAGCTCGATCATCGGCACGTACGCCGTCTCGCTGTGGAACATCGGCGACGCCGAACAGGCGATGTTCAAGAGCTACGAGCTTTCCAGCGCGATCACGATCACATCTGCCTTCCTGCTGGCTTACTTCTACGGCGGCGACCTGCGGATGGGCGTCCTGACCGCGATCGGCGTTGCCCTGGCAGTAGCCTTTAACCCGCTGACCTCTTACGCGACCAGCGCGCTAAGTCCGCGTGTTCAGAGCATCGCGGCTGCGACGCGGTTTGGACCTGCACTGGTCATCATGGAAGGCTTAAGCCTGGGTTATCTCTCCAGCGTGTGGGCGATCATCGTAATCATCCTCGCCCTGGCGGCTTCAATCCTGGTCTATACCGCCCAACTGCCTGTGTTAATCGCTCAAATCGCACTCGGCGCTGCGATTGTGATCGGCGTGGTGGGCGGGATCATCCAGTGGCGGCGACATAAGGCCTGGGTGGACGGCCTGATCTTCCTGATGTGGACGCTGGTATTTGGCTTCTTCCTGTATACCATGGCACCGGTCGGCACAGAAAATACCTTCACCTACGTGCTGTTCGGGGTCAGCCTGATCGGCGTCGGGATGCTGTCGCACACCGGCAACAACGTCAGCATGGACACATTCGGGCCGATCTCCGACAACGCGAATGGCATCGGCGAGGTGGTGGGCATGGAGCCTGAGGCGCGCCAGATCATGGCCGACCTGGACGCCGCCGGGAACACCACCAAGGCGATCACCAAGGGCGTGGCAATTGGCTCGGCAGTGATCGCGGCGCTGTCTTTGTACGGCGCGTTCTTCACCGACATCAAGCGAGTCTGGCCTGCCGAGCGGGGTGCGTTCGAGGCCGTCATCAACCTGGCTAACCCGACCGTCTTCGTCGGACTGCTGATCGGCGGGATGCTGCCGCTGCTCTTCGGTGGGCTGCTGATCAAGGCCGTCAACCGCTCCGCGTCACAGATCATGGCCGAAGTGCGCCGTCAACTGCGCATCCCGGCCATCTGGGAGGGTAAAGAGCGC
This sequence comes from Chloroflexota bacterium, assembly GCA_037388645.1. GTDB lineage: Bacteria > Chloroflexota > Anaerolineae > Aggregatilineales > UBA3940 > JARRJX01. The sequence goes on along the minus strand of JARRJX010000152.1, from coordinate 3,907 downwards.
CCGGACTACAGCCGCGCAGTCGAAATCAGCACGCGCTCGGCTCAGTCGGAGCTGATCCCGATCGGGGTGATCGCCGTGCTCTCGCCGATCGTGGTGGGACTGCTGCTCAAGGAGCAGGCGCTGGGCAGTTTCCTGGCCGGAGTGATCCTGAGCGGGCAGCTGCTGGCAGTGTTCATGGCGAACGCGGGTGGTGCCTGGGATAACGCCAAGAAGTATGTCGAAGATGGCCACTACGGCGGCAAGGGCACGCCCAACCATGCGGCCAGTGTGGTCGGCGACACCGTCGGCGACCCGCTGAAGGACACCGCTGGGCCTGCGCTGAACCCGATGATCAAGGTGATGAACCTGGTCGGGCTGATCATGGCCCCGATCGTCGTCGAGTATTCCGGCCTGACGCCGGTGACACTCACGATCATCATCCTGGGCCTGGCTGGCATCATCTGGAGCGTGCGCCGCTCTGACAGAGCAGACGTACTGGTGGAAGATGAGGCTGGCCTGGAAGCGCTGAGCGCCTCGGCAATGGCAGGCGAGTAGCCACCGACATCAATCGTTCACGAACGGGCATCCAGCGATGGGTGCCCGTTTTTCGATTCCCGCCCTCAACACCCGCTGTTATGAAAGCGCCCCTCAAGCAGCCGTGAGAGGGTCAGGCCGCTGTTGAGCGGCACCCAATCCCACTCAGGCGCGTCACCCGGATAGCGTTGCACCCACCACATGTATTCAATGATGTATTTGATCGGCTCGCAGATGCGTCCACCCGCCGCCTGGAACGTATACTGCGGCGAGCGGAAATCCACCACGTGCGCCATCTCGTGCGCCCAGCGGCTGTTCAGGACGCCCGGATAGCCCATGATCACGTCAGACAGCTCGTTGGCAGAGACGAACACCACCATACGCCTGTCACGCGGGACGGAGAACCCCTGCTCAAGACGCGAAGATATCACGATGCGCAGCGGGCCATCCTCATCGTACGTCACCCCCAGGATGATCGCCGCTTCCAGGTCGCTGAACAGGTGGCCTGAGCGGTAGGGTGTCAGCAGCGCATCGATCACCTGCTGGCGTGCCGGGTCGGCCACGTACGCGCCGCTCACCGCCGTCTCGCTCCCAATGTAACGGTCGACGCTCTCCCCGTCGACGACCACCGCCCCGTTGATAACTGCCTCAAGGAACCGCTCCCGCCGGATGTCCACCGTGCCCGAATCCGGAAGCGTGACGAAGGGAGGATAATCCGCATCGGGCAGGTAGGCGTTCACCCTGGCAGCCGGGTCGTCCGACCAATCGATCAGCCCGAGGTCCCCGCCAAAAGACAGCGCCTTCGCTTCGTAATCAGGTTGATACTGCCGGACGTAATCCGCACCCTCCGAATAAACCGCTTCGAGCAGATCGATCACCGGATCGGGCAGTATCCGCTCCCAGCGGCGGTAGTAGGAAAACCCGTAGTGATAATACTGCTCGCTCGCCTCGCCCGGCTCTATCCAGACGCCGGGGTTGTCCCTCACGTTGAGCCGATAGCCGGTGGACGCTTCGACCACGTCGCCGTTGGAGTCGTCGAACCAGCCTATCACCTGTTTCTCGCCGGTCTGGACATCGGTGATCGCGTAGCCAACCCGCTTGACAAGTCGATCGTCGTATTCGTCGAGGCGGGTGAGATAAGCGCCGCCGACCGGATAAATGATTCCATCGCGCACGGCCTCGATGGCCCGCACGTCGGTGTCGCTGAACAGCGCATCGTCGCCCGCCAGGAATCCCTCCCAGCGCGCCACCAGGTCCCGGTCAAACAGGCTGACCTCCTCCCGCGTCAGGTCGCCCACCTCTGCCCGGACGGCATCGTAGTCGACAGGCGGGGGCGAGGCGACCTGAAACTGAAGGTAATACTCGTTTCCCCCCGCCGCCTCGACCACAATCGGATCGACGAAGGCCGCCCCTTCCTCATCCACCCGAATCTCGTGGACGATTTGAAAAGGGGAATCGCCAACCAGCATCGTCTGCACCGCGTACGCGGCCTCGTCAACCCCCAGCGCCCGGAGCGGCGGCGGCAGATAGGTGCTGACTCCCGCCTCAGCCGGGGGCGTGATCAATGCCTGGCGCAGCCAGGGCCAATCGCCGATCGTGAGCGTCTTCCCGCCCCATTTACTGAGCGCCTCGTCGAAACTGGAAAACCCTGAGTCGACCACCAGAACGTACAAGCCTGGAGCCACGTCGGGGAACTCAAAGCTTCCCTGCCGGTCGGTGGTGATAGCCGCCGTCGAGAGCACGCAGTCGAACGGCTCCTCCGCTAGGTCATCCCGGATTTGACACAACGCGACCTGCCTCCCAATCGCGGCAGCGCCATCTTCCCAGGTGGTAAGCTGCCCCCCCAAAACGGCAGGGGACGGGGTTGGCGTCGGCGTGGAGGGTAGATATGCCCTGTTACAACTCCCTACCAGTATGGAGATACTGAGTAACAGCAGCGGCGGAGAGGCTTTCAGGCGGCGCTTCAACATCATATACTATATTTCTCAAGACCGTTCACGAAACAGGCAAATAGAGAGTATCTTATCATTGCCCGCTTCTTACAACATTCGGGCCAACAGATTTGCATCGTTAGCCGGACTAAGGCAAACTAGGCGTGCCTAACCAGGAATCAGGTGTATACACTGACCTACCCCATGTACATTGACTTATTCGACAGAGGAAGAAGAAATGGCAGAGGAAAACGCCGAGACCCAGGGAGACTTAACCGGACAAACACTCGGACAATATGAAATCGGGCAGCAGCTCGGCAAAGGGGGAATGGCGACCGTTTATCTGGCGCGTCAGACCTCCATTGGCCGAACCGTGGCGCTTAAGATCATGCCCGCCTACTTCATGCATGACCCCAGCTTCTTGCAGCGCTTCGAGCGTGAAGTACAGGTCATCGCCAAACTACAACATCCCCGGATTCTGCCGGTCTACGACTACGGCGAGCTGGAAGGCCGCCCGTATCTCGTCATGGCGTATATGTCAGGCGGCACGATTGCCGACCGCATCAAAGACGGCCCTCTCCCACTGGACGAGGTCATCCGGATCGTCGAGCAGATCGCCGAGGGGCTTGACCACGCGCATCGCAAGGGGGTCATCCACCGGGACTTCAAGCCCAGCAACGTCCTGTTGGACGAAAACGGTAACGCACACCTGGCCGACTTCGGCATCGCAAAAGTCAGCGAGTCAACCGTCCAGCTAACCGGCAGCGGCATCGTCGGCACGCCCGCCTACATGGCCCCCGAAATGGCAAACCAGGGCATCGTGACACCGTCCATCGACATTTACGCACTGGGTATCACCATCTACGAGATGCTCACCGGCCAGTTCCCTTATAGTGGAGACACGCCGCTGCGCGTCATGATGGCTCACGCCACCGCGCCGATCCCCAACGTACGCGACCTGAACCCGGACTGCCCGCCAGCGGTGGCAAACGTAGTGCGCAAAGCGATGGCCAAAAACCCCGACGAGCGGTATGCGACGGCGGGTGAGATGGCGGTTGCCCTAAGGGCTGCCGCCGAAGGGCGGTACGAGCCAGCTCCGGTGGGTGACGCCACCATGCTGGAACCGGTCGACTCAGGGGCGACGATCCTCGAACCGGTCACCCCGATGCCAGCCACCGAAGCGCCCACGGCGGAATCACCGGCGGCGAGACGGGCGGCCACCCCCGCCCCAATGACCACGCCCCTGCCGGAAAAAACGCCGCCTGTCGCTCCTCAACCTGCGCGCGAGCGCAAGGGGATCGCGGGGTGCGGTATCAGAGTGGTTGCTGCAATCGTCGCGGTAGTGGCGCTGCTCGCCCTGTGTGGAGGCGGTTTCTTCTTGCTGGGCGGACCGGACCTGCTCGCGCCGCCCACGCCTACCCTAACCCCCACCCCAACGCCAACAGCCACGCCAACCAACACCC
>JARRJX010000151.1:0-5917 GCA_037388645.1 Chloroflexota bacterium | reverse complement strand
CTGGGCGCTGTAATCGGTGCCCTGGTAGACGTGGATGCCCTCGATCAGCGAGGCGGGCAGGTATTTCGAGATCGCCTCGTCCAGGTCGAGCAGACCCTGGTCGTGCAGACGGAGAACCACGGCGGCAGTGTACATCTTGGTGATGCTCGCCAGCGAATACGGGGTGTCGGGGTTCATCGGCGCGCCGGAGGCCGGATCGGCGATTCCCGCCGCGCCAACGAAGTCGACGCCCCCGTCCTCGGACTGCACCCCGACGATCACGTTATGGACGTTGCCCCTGCCGATCTGGCGGTCGAGCAGAGCCTGGATTTTCTCCTGGTAAGTCATTTTGTCGTTGTGCTCCCCCGAAGACCTGCCCATCCGCGATCTGGATCGTGCGCTGGAAGCGGCGGGTCAGCTCGTCGTCGTGGGTGACGACCAGGATCGTCTTGCCCTCGCCAACCATCGTCTCGAACAGGGTGAAAATCTGGTCGGCGGTGCGCGAGTCGAGGTTGCCGGTCGGCTCGTCGGCGACGACGATCGAGGGGTTGTTCGCCAGGGCACGGGCGATCGCCACGCGCTGCTGCTGGCCGCCGGAGACCTCAGAAGGCAGCTTGTCGGCGTGCTCGGCGATGCCTACCTGGTCGAGCAGGTGCAGCGCCCGCTCGCGCCACTCGCGCGGTGAGTACGTGCCGCAGACGTCCATCGGCAGCATCACGTTGTCGACCACCGAGATGGTCGGCAGCAGTTGGAAGAACTGGAACACCACGCCGATGTGGTTCCCCCGGAAGACCGCCGCCTGCCCCTCGTTGAGGGTGTGGACAGCCGTCCCGTCGATGTAGACCTCGCCCTCCGTCACCCGGTCGAGGCCGGTGATCATGTTGATCAGGGTGGACTTGCCACTGCCCGATTTCCCGATCACGCCCACGAACTCGCCCTCCTTGACCTGGAGGTCGACGCCCTTCAGGGCGATGAAGTCCCCGAACTCGGTTGGATACGCCTTGACCACCTGCCGGAGATCGATCAAGGAGTGATAGCCGTTCCCATTACTGCCGTTCCCGTTCTGCCTGACACGCTTTCCAAACATAGTTGCCCCTCACAAGTTCACTAAGTAACGAAGGTAATCCCCATCCGTCTCTAACTACCCTGAGCTTGTTCCGGTTCCTACCAGCCTCTGAGAAAACCCGGCGTATTATACCTGATTTTCACATAACAGCAGTTTCCTGGTTTTACTGCTATGAGAGCTGCTCTCCGAAACATATACGAGAACGGGCGTCAGAAGGTCGCAAGCGGGGGCAAACTGCCCAAGCATTCTCCCAAAAAGTGGGATATAGTCGTCAGAATCCACCGACCATCAAGGGGCAAGGCATGAAAGTAAAAGACTGGGTGATGTTCATCGCGTTGGGGTCGATCTGGGGATCGTCGTTCATGTGGATCAAGATCGCGCTGGAGGAGATCGGCCCCTTCGCGCTGGTCGGGTTCCGGCTGGGGTTCGGGCTGCTGGGCATGGTGGCCGTCGTCGCGCTGCTCAAGCCGCCCATGCCCAGGGAGCGGCGGCTCTGGCTGGGGCTGGCGCTCGTCGGCCTGCTCAGCATGGCGCTGCCCTTCGTCCTGATCACCTGGGGCGAGCAGTTCATCGACTCCGGCGTGGCCGCCGTGCTGAACGGCGCGATGCCGCTCTTCACGCTGGTGATCGCCCACTTCACCCTTGTCGACGAGCGGATCACCCTGTCGCGCGCGGTCGGGCTGCTGATCGGTTTTGCCGGGATCGTGCTGCTGGTAGGGCGTGACCTGGGCCAGGTGGGCCGGGGGTTGGCGGTGATCGGCCAGCTTGCCGTGGTGCTGGCGACGGTCTCTTACGCCAGCGGCGCGGTGTACACACGCAAGAACCTGGGGGGCGTCTCGCCCATCTTCCAGCCGTTTGCCTCGCTAGCTGTCGCCGACATGCTGGCCTGGCTGGCCGTCCCCCCGCTGGAGACGCTGCCCGTCTGGCCGTCGCTGGGCCTGACCTGGCTGGCGCTGGCCTGGCTGGGCTTGCTGGGCACCTGCGTGGCGTACATCCTGTTCTTCTCGCTGATCCAGAGCATCGGGGCGACCCGCGCCAGCATGGTGACTTACGTCATCCCAGTGGTGGGGGTGATCCTGGGGGTGATCTTCCTGCGCGAGCGGCTGGACTGGCACCTGGTGGGCGGCACGCTGCTGGTGATTGCGGGGGTGTGGATCGTCAATTCGAAGCTGCGCCTCGCCTTCTTAAGGAGAAAACAAGTGCCGCTGGAGGAAGCGCAGTAGGGTCAGATGGCCTTGACGTCGTGCCCGGCGGCGAGCAGCGCGTTGATCGCCTCTTTGAGCGACTCGGCCTTCACCAGGATGTAGTCGGTATTATAGGTCGAGATGGCAAACACGCTGACCTCCGCCTCGGCCAACGGGCCGAGCAGCGAGGCCATGACACCGGTGAGCGAGAAGCTCAGCGGGCCTTCCACCTTCAGGCAGCGCCAGTCCGGCTCGTGCTGGACGCCGTTCGGGACGCACTTCTGAGGGCAGAGGATCGACAGCTCCTCGTCGGTGCGTGTGATGGATGCAAACTGGCTGCCGAGTGCCCAATCAGGGATGATAGCTTCCGAGGGCAGGCGGCTCACCGCATAAATGCCCGGCAGAATGGTCAGCGCCAATTCAGTAGTCATCAGAATGCTCCGGCGGTGTTGTGTGCAGCGCGAATCGGCTCTGGAAGACGGTAGCGCGTGGTGCAGCGCAGCACCAATTCGCGTGCGGAATCAAGTGTGATGCGGTGTCCGACCGAGACGTATACGGGTTTGACGTGAGTTCGCGTCCGTAAGATCACGCCTACCTGTTCCTTATTATGCCACAAAGGTTGAAATGCGCCTTTTTCCGGCCCCAGCTCGGCGTGCGCCCCGACCAAGCGGGACTTGGCGCAGCCCACGGTGGGGGCATCCCACCACAGGCCGATGTGGCTGGCGATCCCGATCCGGCGGAAGTGGGCGATCCCCTGCCCATCGAAGATAGTGACGTTCGGCTGGTGGCTGAGGTTCCGCCGGGCGGCCAGGATCACCGGCCCCTCGCGGAAGCTCAGCAGCCCGCTGACGTAAGGGAAAGGGGTCGGCAGGCGGGCGGTGGCCGCCTCGACCACTTTCAGCGCCGGGAAGGTCAGGACGACGATCGCCGCGCGGCTGACGTTATCCTTGACGCTCACGTCCACCCCGGCGACCAGCCGCACCGAATCCAGGTCGAGCGGGGTGTGCGTGTCGACCTGCGGGGCGAGCCGCTTCTGGAGGGCAATTGCCTCCTGCGGGGTGAGGTCCCAGGGATGGGGGATGTCGCCGGACATTGGCTACTCCGGCGGGTCGACTCGAAACGTGACCGTCGGACTGGTCGTCGATTCCGCCGCCGGGGTGGTGCCCACCGCGTAGAGCCGGTGCTCGCCCACTTGCAGCGTCCACCACACCTCGAAGGGCGGCTCCCCAACCATCGCCAGCGGCGCGCCGTCCAGGTAGAACGTCACGCCGCGCAGCCCGCCTGGCCCGACCGCCACCAGGCGCAGCCGCTGGGCGCTGAGCGGCAGCGCCGGGTCGATCTGGAACACCGTGTTGGCGTCCGGCGAGGCAATGGTCAGCCGATCCAGCGGCGCTTCGGCCAGCGCGGCGAACGGCTCAGGCAGCAGCGCCAGCCCCTCGCGCCGCGCCCAGTCGTGGGCTTCGGGCGGCAGGTCGAGAAAGACCTGCTCGGTCACTCGCTCCGGCGGGGTCGAATCGTCGGCGGGCAGGCCGGTCAGCCTGTCGACCGCCACCTGCTTGTAGAACGTATCGACCTCGGTCGGCTCCGTCCCCTCGATAAACCACTCGCGGCGCGTGTAGGGGCAGTCGGGCGAAGGGAGCAGCCCTGAGAGCGAGCAGACCTCCACCTGGGCCAGCCCTTCGGGCCGCTCGAACGCCAATTCCGGCTGGCCGCGCAGCGCCACCCGCATGAAGTGGTGCCAGAGCGGCCCCGCCCCGCTCACCCCGCTCACGTCGACCATCGCGCTCCCGTCCGCGTTGCCCACCCAGACGCCCGTCACCAGGTTCGGCGTGTAGCCGACCGTCCAGTTATCGCGGAAGTCGGTCGTCGTGCCGGTCTTGACCGCCGCCGGACGCCCGATCTGGAGGATGCTGTGGGTGGTGAAGCCCGGCGCGCGGGCAAGGTTGTCGCTCAGGATGTCGCTGATCAGCCAGGCCACGCGCGGGTCGATCACGCGGGCCGCCAGCCCGGACTCCTGGGCGAAAAGCACCTCGCCTTCGGCGTCGGTCACGTCGAGAACCGTGATTGGGTGCACGGCATATCCGCCGTTCGCCAGGGCAGCGTAGGCGGCGGTCAATTCCAGCAGGCGCACCTCCCCGCCGCCCAGCGTGATCGAGAGGTCGTACTCGGAGGGGTCGGCGAAGGTGGTGATCCCCAGCCGCCCGGCGAAAGTCAGCAGGCTGTCCACGCCCACCGAGTCGAGCGCGATGACCGCCGGGACGTTGTAGCTGGAGGCGAGCGCCTCGCGGGCCAGGACGGGGCCGTGCTCCAGCCGGTCGTAGTTGACCGGGGTGTAGGCGAAGCCCTCGTGGGTCAGGAACGAGGTGCGCACGTCGAGCACCATCGTCGCCGCCGTCCAGGGCGCGGCCCGGCTGGGGTCGAAAGCCAGCGCATAGGTGAAGGGTTTCATCGTCGAGCCGGGCTGGCGCGGGGCGAGCGCCAGGTTGACCGCCCCGCTGATCGCCGGGTCGAAATAGTCTGGGCTGCCTACCATCGCCAGCACCTGCCCGGTGTGCGGGTCGAGCGCGACCAGCGCGGCGTTGTGGGCGTTGTGGGGCGGCTCGCCGGGCGGCGGCGTGTTCAGCCGGTCGAGCTGCCAGCGCATCAGCCGCTCGGCGGTGTGCTGCCAGTCCAGGTCGAGGGTGGTGCGGACGGTCAGGCCGCCCGCCAGCAGCGCCTCCGGCCCCACTTCCTCCTCAAGCTGGGCAATGACCGCCATCACAAAGTGCGGGGCCTCGATGGTATAGCGCTCCCCGGCGAAGGCGAGTGGCTCGCGCCCGGCCTGCTCGGCCTGCCCCGCCGTGATGAAGCCGTTCTCGGCCATCAGGCGGAGCACGGTTGCCTGGCGCGCGTGGGCGGCGTCGGGATCGGTGAGCGGGTCGTAGCTGGACGGGGCCTGGGGCAGCCCGGCCAGGAGCGCGCACTCGGCCAGGTCGAGGTCGGAGGCCGACTTGCCGAAATAGGCGCGGGCCGCCCCGTCGATCCCGTAGGCCAGGTTGCCGTAGTAGGTCTGGTTGAGGTAGAGCGCCAGGATGTGGTCTTTGCCGTATCGGCGGGTCAGGCGGTAGGCGAGGATGCTCTCGCGCAGCTTGCGGGTCAGCGTGCGCCGGGAGCGCTCGGTCGGGTCGAGCAGCAGGTTGCGGGCCACCTGCTGGGTGATCGTGCTGCCCCCGGCGATCACCTCCCCGCCCCGCAGGTCGATCCACGCCGCGCGCAGGATCGCCCAGGCGTCGACGCCGGGGTTGGTGGTGAAGTGGGCGTCCTCGGTGGCGATCGTGGCCTGCTGGCAGGCGGTGGGGACGGCGTCGAGCGGCACGACCGTGTGCCGACCACCCTCCTCGCCGATCACCTCGTAGAGCAGCCGCCCCTCCCGATCCGTGATGCGGATCGAGGGCGTGTGCAAGCCCACGCTCAAATCCTCAACGTCGGGCAGCCCGACGAACAGCCAGGCCCGCACGCCCAGCGCCACGCCCACCACGATGGCGGCGAGCGCGGCTATTCGGACGGCGGGGCGGCGGATCAGGCGGCTGAGGGGTCGTTCGGACATGGGTGGATTCTAATCGGCGTTACGTGCCTGCGCGAATAATCCGGGAATCCATCTTGCCAGCTATCCGGACTTTTTTACTGGTCGCAATATAGTGGAGCAATG
>JARRJX010000150.1:0-5620 GCA_037388645.1 Chloroflexota bacterium | reverse complement strand
ACATCTTCGAGGTATCTCGGATGTGGCTGGGGGATGTCGGCGTGGATGGCTGGCGGCTGGACGTGGCCTATGAGATCAGCCCTGATTTCTGGTGGGAGTTCCGGCGCGAGAGCAAGAGCGTCAACCCCGACTGTCTGCTCCTGGGCGAGCTGGTGCACGGCGATTACCGCACCTGGGTAGCGCCCGACCTGCTGGACTCCGGGACGGACTACCAGTTGCACAAGGCGTTCTGGAGTTCCCTGAATGACGCCAATCTGTGGGAGCTTAAATATGCCCTTGAGCGGGCCTACCACTCGGAGTTGGGCGTGTTTAAGGAGCTGACGCTGCTCAACTTCCTGGGCAACCACGACGTGACGCGCATCCTCTCCCGGCTGGACGACCCTCGCCACATCTACGTGGCGTTGATTGCCTTGTTCACCGTGCCCGGCATTCCCTGCCTCTATTATGGGGATGAGATCGGCCTGACCGGGCGCAAAGAGGACGGCGATCAGGCGCTGCGCCGCCCGATGCTCGCCCCGGATGCCGAGTGGCCTGAGCGGAAGCACCACCTCTACCGGGAGACGGCCCGGCTGGCGGCGCTGCGCAAGCGGCTTCCCGTGCTCAGTTATGGCCGGTTCGCCGCTTTGGAGGTTAGCGGCACGCAGTTGAGTTATCTGCGTGAGAAAGACAACCAGGTGGTCGTCGTGGCGCTCAATGCCGAAGACGAGGAAGCCTCGCTGGCGATCCCGGTAGGCCGCGAGGGGGTGAGCGATGGCACGCGCTTCCGCGACGCGCTAGAGCCGAACGCCCAGACCTTCACCGTGAAGAACGGGAAGCTCAAGATCGAGCCGCTCTGGCCCAATTGGGGGCGGGTGTTGGTCTCGGAGAGTTGAGCGGCCAAACAGACAGGCCAGGGGTTCTTGCCCCTGGCCTAACCAATTGGGTGATGTCTATCTATAAATCGTCAAGCCGCGCCCTTACGTACCTGTCCGAAATGAGCGAAGCGAATTTACGGATAGGTTCTTCGAGTTAGTCGGGCTGTCCCACCGGGACGCCACTCTCGATCAGGTATTCGTAGGCGCTTAGCGCGGCTTTAGCGCCCTCGCCGATGGCGATCAACACCTGCTCGGCGTACGAATCGGTGACGTCGCCCGCCGCGAATATGCCGGGGGCGCTCGTCTCGTTGCGGGCGTTGACCTTGATGTGCTTTTTCTTGTCCAGCTCGACCAGACCGGCGACGATCTTCGAGCGGGGGATCAGGTCCATCTCGACGAAGATCGCGTCGCCGTCGATCTCCCTGGCCTCGCCGTCGTTGCGCACCCGCAGGCCGCGCGCGTAGATGTCCCCTTTGACCTCTACGGCGCGGTATCCCACCAGGAACTCAACCGAATCTCGCTCCCGCAGCCGTCTGCCCAGCGGCGAGTCAAGCTCGCCCTGGGTGGGAGCCACCAGCACGACGTGTTTGGCGATGCGCGCCAACTCGGCTACGCTTCTCAGGGCGAGGTGCCCATCCCCGATCACGATCACCGTCCGGTCGATGAACAGTTGGGCGTAGCTGATCGCGCTGTAGCATAACCCGCGCATCATGTATTCCTTCTCGCCGGGGATTTCCAGTAGCTCCCCGCGAGCGCCCGTCGCGACGATCAGGCAGCGCGCCTCGACCTCGCCCCTGCCGGAGAGGGTCACCAGGTAGCCCTCCTTGGCTGGCTTGACGCTCTCCACGTTGTCCATGACGTGCACGTAGTCGAGGTACTCGATCTCGCGGGTGAACCGGTTGACGACCTCGTCGCCGTTGATCACCATGTGGCGCTCGACAAAGGGGAGTTGGAGGCGGAAGTTGGTTTTCCCACCCAGATCGCGCGAGACCAGTAACACGTCGAGACCCTTCTGAACGGCGTACGTGGTGGCCGTCAATCCGGCGGGCCCACCCCCGATGACAATCAGATCGTGCATTGCCTTTACTCCTCGCTTTCCTCAGGTGCAGCAGGGATGAAACCTTCGCTCATCAACATCTGAGTCATCTCGCGTGAGGTTTTGATCATCTCGGATGCACGTGCTAGTTCTTCTTCGTGCGTGGTTTCCAGGCGGGCGACGCCCTGTTCGATTGCCTTCATCGCGACGGCAGCAGCTTCCCGTGGGAAGACTTCCCAGTCGTCCATCGAGGGGAGGATGTTGTCGTCGGTCAGGCCGCGCTCGTCGGCCATCTTGGCTAATTCTTCGGCAGCGGCCATCGCCATCTCGTCGGTGATCGTGCGCCCTCGCACGTCGAGCGTGCCCCTGAATATGCCGGGAAAGCCCAGCGAGTTGTTGACCTGGTTCGGGAAGTCGCTGCGCCCGGTTGCCACCACCACCGCTCCGGCCTCCTTGGCTTCCCAGGGCCAAATCTCCGGGATGGGGTTGGCGCAGGCGAAGATGATCGAATCTTTCGCCATGCCTGCGATCCATTCTTTCTTCAGTGTGCCGGGGCCGGGCTTGGAGAGGGCGATGCACACATCTGCGCCCTTGAGCGCCGTCTCGATGTCTCCTTCAAGCTCGTCCCGGTTGGTGAGCTGGCACATCCGCCACTTCTGGACGAACTGGGCACGCCGCATGAAGAGGTCGTTCCTGTGCTTCCCCAGGATGCCCTTGCTGTCGAGCATCAGGCAGTTAGCAGGCTCCGCCCCATAGGCGAAGATCAGCCGGGCGCAGGCCATGTTTGATGCCCCCGCCCCCACGAAGACGACCCGCACGTCTTCGATGCGCTTCCCAACCACCTTGAGCGCGTTGATCAACCCGGCCAGCGTCACCGAGGCCGTTCCCTGCTGGTCATCATGCCAGACCGGTATCTCGGCGCGCTCGCGCAGGGTGTCCAGTACGCGGAAGCACTTGGGCTGGCTGATGTCCTCCAGGTTGATCCCGCCGAACGAGGGCTGGAGCATCAGCACCGTGTCGATGATCTTGTCCGGGTCCTTGGTATCCAGCATGATCGGCACGGCGTCGACGCCGCCCAGGTACTTGTAGAGCAGGGCTTTGCCTTCCATGACCGGTAGCCCGGCTTTCGGCCCGATGTCCCCCAATCCGAGAACGCGTGTCCCGTCGGAGACGACGGCGACCGTGTTCCACTTGCTGGTGTATTCGTAGACCAGCTCTGGGTTGCTCTCTATTGCGCGGCAGGGGGCTGCCACGCCAGGAGTATACCAGATAGCGAAATCGTTGAAGTCGCGGACGACGCACCGCAGCGCGGTCTGCACCTTGCCCCGGTAAAAGGGGTGCAGTTTCATCGCATCGTCCGCTGGCTTCTTGGCCTTGGCTAATAGCGCCTCAGGCGTGACCTTTGCCTCATCTGATAGAGTCATGTTACTTCTAATCTCCTTCAATACCTGGCAGGTGGGAGTGGCCTCTTCAGGATGGCGGTGGTATAGAGACGGGCTACTTGTTTCCCGGCCAACGCAGGATGAAATAGCCTGAGGATCGAGCGCACCCTGCTAAGCGCATCTACTTTGACGATATGTGATTCTCGTCATGCGGTGAAGTGGCAAGTATCCATGCCTGCGCCGACAGGTGTCAGGTGTCGGTTCTTTTAGGTAGCCCGGCGGATCAATTGAATCAGCTCTTCCCATTCCTCTTCGAACAGGTGCAGGGTAACCGGCCCAAGCTGGACGTTGTACACGGTTTCGCCGTCCACGTCGTCCGCGACCATGACCGCGTAGTTTTCCGTCTCCGCCAACAAGACGAGGTCGCCATCATCCGGGTTCAAATCGTGGTTGTCCATCTTAACTGTCCTTTTCTTTGCTGGTAGTGGCATGCTCAGCCGGTCTGGCCCAGGGGTGCCAACGCCCTGAGCGGCGGTGAGCAGTTACGGCTGCTGCACGATCCGGCTGAACGGTCTCTCAAAAAGTCGGAAGTCCTGCGGGAATACCCGTTCCAGTTCTGGCTCCTGGCGCAGTGGCGCTTCCAGGCCCACGCCCAGGGGCATTTTCCAGGCGATCTTGTCGAGTTCGCGGCGCGCCCCCAGCCCTCTCAGGGCGGTCAGCATCGCGATCAGCGAGGTGTCGTCCGGGGCGTCCAGGTAGCCGATGTACAGCGCGCTGGGCGGGTTGGACTGTTCGATGGGAGGTTGGAGGAAGAGAATCGCCAGCCCCAGAAGCTGCTCGAACTGCCGCCAGCCTATCACCTGCACGGTGGGGTCGGCCAGGTAGCTTTCCAGCCGGTCTCTTGTGAGGTTGTAAAGGATTTGGTAGTGCTCGGCGAATTTGTTCACGCGGTGCATGGGCGAGTGGAGAAGGTAGCGGTGTGTCATCTCCAGGTTGGCCGCGTTCAGCAGCCTGAACGACCCTAGATCGCCGGGTTTGGTCTTGGCCTCGATCTGCGCGTAGCTGACCGTGTGGCGGAAGCCGTATTCCCTCAAGCGCCTCTGCTCGTCCTCGTTGCCCCCCTCCACCGCCGATCGCTGTATCCCGTGGCCCTCCTCCAGGAACAGGTCGATCATGTGCGACAATAACCGGTCTTCGATGCCGTGGTCGGTGTAAAACGGGTTGACCTGGACGTTATGCAGCCACCATTCGGCGGGCCCGGTCTCCTGGAGGCGGCAGAAGGCCACCATCCTGCCGTCCTGCTCGGCTGCGATCAGCCGGGTCTCCAGGGAATCTATCCAATGCTGCCAGACGTGTTCCTCGATGTAATCGCTGGTGTCCCACGAGCCGGCGACGATCTCGACCGCCAGCGGCCAGTCTCCCGTGGTTGCGTCCCGGAAATCCAGTGAGTGCGGTGCGCTGGGAGTTGCCATCATTCACTTCCAGGGGTGTCCCCAGTCTGAGTTGGGTGTGAGGATAAATCGTCACGTCGGAGCTGGCGAATCCGCTGGATGATCTCGGTTGGCGCGGGCTTGAGGGGTTCTGTCTGCCGTTTGGCTACCGCCAGGCGCTCCCCCTTCGGCGCGGCGGGCGAGCCAACCATCGGGAAGGGGTCGAGGCCGAAGAAATTGGCGTAGACGTAGCGCCCGATCACCCGGGCCGAGGCGATCGTGGGTGCGGCCAGCACCACCCCCAGCACGCCGCCTATGCTGGCCCCGATGATGATCCCGATGATGACCACCAGCGGGTGCAGGTGGATTCGTCTGCCGATGATGTTCGGGATCAGGAAGTTCAGGTCGAGCTGGGTGAATGCCACGTGGGTGATCAGGATGATCACCATGAAGATCGCGTTGTTGACCGGGAGGTGCGTCGAGCCTTCCAGCCCGGCCACGATCAGCGCGGTGATCAGCCAGATCGCGTGCCCCACGCTGGGCAGGAACTCCAGCAGGCCGCCCAGCATGCCCATCAAGACCGGCTGGGGAAGGCCCAGCACCGAGCTTACCGCCGTGAGGATCGCCGAGACCGTGCTGCTGGTCATCTTCACCTTCCTCACCGGGTTCTACCTCACCCGCGATTCAGACCAGTTCATCAACTGGTTTGAAGGGCTGATCCCCTATGACTACCGGAGTGACTTCAAAGTCCTGTTGAACGAGATCGACGGCATCTGGTCGGCGTTCTTCCGCGGGCAGATCATCCTGGTGGTCATTGTGGGGGCGATCCTCACGGCGGTAAGCTCGGTGCTGGGCCTTCCCCAGCCGGTCTTGATGGGCATGCTGGGCGGCCTGCTGGAGTTCCTGCCCAGCGTGGGG
>JARRJX010000149.1:0-5621 GCA_037388645.1 Chloroflexota bacterium | reverse complement strand
CCTCTGGAACCGGCGGGGCCGCTGGCAGGTGCTTGGACTGGCTGTGCTTGCCGCGTCGGGCCTGTTCCTGGCGCTGGGGGCATACAACCCGTTCTACTGGATGCTGGTCCGATTCATCCCTGGCTTCAGCCTGTTTCGCGCCCCGGCCCGCTGGCTGGTCTTGTGGGCGTTTGCCATGGCCGCGGCGGCAGGAACCGGTATCGATTGGCTCTCCGAGGCGGATGTTTCCCGGCGCTTCCGTGTTTTACGCTATGTCTGGCCGGGGATCGTCGTGGTGGGGTTGGCAGGTCTGAGCTTCCTGGCCCCTTTGGAGATCGACGAGGTGCCGGGCGCAATCGGCCCAACCGTGGTCGAGCTGGCTCTCTGGGGTGTCTCGCTCCTTGCCAGCTTCGTGCTGATCGGCTGGATCAGAACTGCACGGAACAGGCGGGTCACGCCGGGCGTGTCGGCGCTGGCGGCCCTCGCTGTCGTCGAGCTGTTCCTGGCGGGCAGGAGCCTGCCATACAACGATCTGAGCGCCCCCGCTGCCTGGAGCGCGCAGCGGCCCGTTATCAGCACCTTGCTGGCGGCTTCGGCGGACAGCGTGGCGGCGGACCGCTTCCTGTCCATCTCTGATACGCTGTTTGATCCGGGCGACTTGCGCGAGATCGAGGCCAACTTCGGGCCGTATCTATCTGAGGATGCGCTGTTCGATTACATCGTCGCCACGAAGCAAAAAGAGATACTTGCGCCAAACCTGCCGCTGGCCTGGGGAATCCCGGCTGTCGATGGGTTTGACGGCGGGATTCTCCCCACGCGGGACTACATGCGGTTCACCGCGCTCTTTTTGCCGGAAGAAGACGTCTCGCCCGATGGCCGGTTGAGAGAGAATCTGGACGGCGTCCCGGCGTTATCCTGGCTTCAGATGGCGAACGTGCGCTGGATCATCACCGATAAGGTGTTTGATGCCTGGATCGGTGGTATTTACTACGATTTGCAGTTCCCTGGGCAATTAACTTCAAACGGCGAAGGCCAGCCAGCGCCGCTCGAAGCCTATCCGTCGCAGTCTTTTGAGGCAACAGGCGTCGGCCTGGTAGGCTCCTGGGAAGGCGAGGTCCCGCTCGACGCTGATCGGCAGATCGGGGTGGTATCGGCTTTCCCGGTGGGCGGCGGCTCCCCGCTCACCCAGCCGCTCCTGGCCGGTGCTCTGTCACCGGACGACTCGACCACGGTCAGTTGGGGCAGCCCGATCGTGGTTGACCGCGTCGAGGTCGCGTTGGAGGGCGATGTGTCGGGCACGCTCACCGTCCGAGGGCTGACGTTGATTGACGAACGCAGCGGGGCGTTTGTCCCCACCACCATCTCCCCCGACCACGCCGTGCGACTGGCCTATTCTGGCGATGTCAAAATTTATGAATACCGCGATACCCACCCGCGAGTGTATCTGGTCTGCGACCCTGAAGTCGTGGACAGTCCGGAGGCGGCCTGGGAACGGCTTGCTGAGAACCCCGGCACGACGGTGCTGGTAGCCAACTCTGGGGACTCTATCGAGGGTGAAAGCGGCTGCCAGGACGATTCCCCCGGACAGGCGGACATCACCTCGTATGAGCCGGAAAAGGTGTCGGTCGAGGTGGATGTTCAGGGCGGTGGGGCATACCTGGTGCTGCTGGATGCCTGGTATCCCGGCTGGGCGGCGACGGTTGATGGCCGGTCGGTGGATATTAGCCAGGCCAACGGGTTGTTCCGTGCGGTGCCCGTCCCCGAAGGCCACCACGTCGTCGAGTTCGTTTACCGCTCCGCCCCCTTGCTAATGGGGGGTGTTGTCAGCCTGATCAGCCTGGCCGGGATCGCCGTTTTCCTGCTCTATCATGCGCGTTCTCACAAGGAGTCAGGCACCGGATCATCGGGCAGCCATGGTTGACAACCGGGTTAAAGGCCGGGATAATCCGCCGCATGACTCCTAACCGGTATCTCAGAATACGCCTGTCGTTCGGGCTGGCTCTTGGACTTCTTCTGGCAGGTTGTGGGGGCGGATCGTCCCTCTCGTCGCTGCTCAACCCGGCTACCCCAACCCCCACCTCGACGCCCACCCCGACGCCCAGTCCGACCCCCACGCCAACGCCAACCCCGGTGCCAGCCGTGGTGGTCAACCAGGGCCAGCGTGACCTGCGAAACGGTAACTGGGATGCGGCCTCGGAGGAGTTCCAACAGGTTCTGATCAACCCCGGCGCGACAGTCGACGAAGTGGTCGAGGCCCAGCTTGGGCTGGCGGATTTGTCCTTGCAACGCGGCGATTTCCCCTCGGCGCGCGCCGTGCTGGATTCGATGCTGTCGCAGTACCCGGACCATGTCCTGGCGGCGGAGGCTATCTTCCTGCGGGGCGAGGCTAACCTGGGGTTGAATAACTGGCAGGACGCGATCGTCGACTTCCAGACCTACCTGGCGCGCAAGCCGGGCTTGATTGACACCTATGTGTACGAGCGGATCGGCGACGCCTACCTGGCGCTCGGCCAGAACGATCAGGCGATGGCCGCTTATGAGCAGGCGCTCTCCGCCGAGCGCTATCTCCTGGGGCACTTACAATTAAGGGAGAAGGTCGCCATCATCTACCGCTCGCTGGGCAACACCGATGCGGCAGTCGCCCAATACCGCGCGATCCTCGACGTGGCCGAGAATGCCGGGTACCGGGCGACGATTGAGTTTGCCCTGGCGCAAACCCTGTTGGAGGGCGGCCAGCCTGATGCGGGCTACGAGCAGTTGAGCCGTGTGTTTATGACTTACCCGCAGTCCAGCGAGGCGCTGAGCGCGTTGATCGCCCTGCGTGACGCCGGGTATGAGCTTGACCCGTACCAGCGTGGCTTGGTCAATTTCAACAACGACCTGTACGAGAACGCGCCGCAGTATTTTTACGACTACCTGGCGGCTACCGAGCCAGGCGACTATCGGTCAGAGGCCTTTCTCTACATCGCGTATTCGTACCACCAGATCGGCAACCTGGGGGCAGCCCTGACGGAGCTTCAAACCCTGATCAACAACTTTGACCCGGAAGATGCGGGGTGGGGGGATGCCTGGCTTGAGGTTGGGGCGATTTATGCCGAGCAGGGAGACACGGAGAAAGCATACACGACGTACGAGCAATTCGCTGCTGATTATCCGGAAGTCCCGCAGGCCGCCGACGCGTTACAACAGGCCGGGCTGTTGGCGGAAAGCCTGGGTGACAACACCCGCGCGATTTCATATTATCAGCAGTTGGCCGCGAACTACCCGGCGGACGAGCGTTCCTCGGAGGGGTTATTCCGGATCGGGCTGGCCTCGTTTCTGGTAGGAGATGTCGCCACCGCGGAGACGATGTTTGTGAACGCATCGCAGTTACCGGCTGACTCCGATTCCACTGCCAGTGAATTCTGGCTGGCTAAAACGCTGCTGAAGGCGGGCCGGAATGAAGAAGCGGCGACAGCCCTGGCTTCCGTCCAATCCATCAATCCGACGGGCTTCTATGGACTCCGCGCCGCCGACATCGCCGCCGGGCGCACCCCTTTCTGGCAGGCCAGCGCGGTCAGCTTTCCAGCCGATATGGACGAAAGCCGCGCCGAGGCCGAAGCGTGGCTGGTTCAGCAGTTCGGCCTGGACACAGCGCCACCGCTCGCCAACGGGCTGCGCGGCGACCTTGCCTCGGACATCCGGATGATCCGTGGCACAGAACTGTGGAATCTGGGCCTTCTGGCGGAGGCTCGCCAGGATTTTGAGGGTATGCGGGTTGCCTATCAGGACGATCCGCTTGCCAGCTATCAATTAGCCATCTACTTCCGGGACATTGGCCTGTATCGCTCGTCGATCCTGGCCGCACGCCGGATTCACCAGCTTGCCGGTATCAGTCCATCCGACTCGCCGGTGTTCCTCGCCCGGTTGAATTATCCGACCTACTTCTCAGACCTGATCCTGGACTATGCAGAACAGTACCAGCTCGACCCGCTGTTTGTTTACGCGTTGATCTGGCAGGAGAGCCTGTTCGAGGGGTTTGCCGTCTCCTCCGCGTCGGCTCAGGGGTTGATGCAGATCTGGCCGCCGACGGGCGAGGACATTGCGTCCCGTCTGAATTGGCCTAACTATCAAAGTGCCGACCTGCAACGGCCCTATGTGAGTGTGGCGTTCGGCACCTGGCTGCTGCGGGAGGAATCTCAGCGGTTTGGCGGCGACCCGTTCGCCATGCTGTCGGCTTACAATGCAGGACCGGGGAATACGGCCACCTGGATGGAGGAAGCTGCCGGGGACCCCGACCTCTTTGTCGAATACATCAAGCTCCCAGAGCCGCAGGCGTATATCAAGGCAATTTACGCGCACTACACTGTATATCGGCGTCTGTATGGTGTGGAATAGCGCGAATTGTTAGCTCCCGTATAATTGCATACAGGGCATCGACGACTCTGGAAGGTGGTGTATGGCCCGTCGAATGACCGAGAGGTCACTTCATACCGGTCGAATCTCGTATATGGTGGCGCGTGGTTTGACCGGGCTTGACTTTCCCGTGTTAATGCGAACGCTGGATGACCGTTATGAGTACGTCGTGGCTCAAAACCCTGTCGAAGATAACGCCGGGCTGTTCTATCGCGTGTGGGAACCTTCCCGCACGATGCACCTTGTGGCGACCGATACTTTTGGCAATTGGTATACCGGGCGGCCCGCCCCCATAACGAATGATGCGGCTGTATGGGAGGCGCTGCGGCGGATTCATCACATGGCGAGCCACGCACATTATGACGTGCGCGAGCGCGCGCCGGGCGTGATGGATCGAGTCTCAGAGTATCTCAGCGAGCGGAATGGGTACTACGTTCCTCCGGTGTCCCTGGAAAGCGTCGCAGAAGTCTATAGGGTGTGGGGGAGCCTGGTCTTCCCGCACTTCCTGACGGCGGCGGTTGTCCCGGCAACGCTGCTGCTGATGATCGGTGTCCCCCGTGAACATGTCGCGATATTCGGCATGTACTATCAGGACCCCACCGTGTATTATCATCCAAACAGCGACTGGCATGGCGGGTTTCTGCAAGGCACGCCTTACTACACTATTTTAGGCGTTTTTTTGCGGGGCCGGTGGATGTTGGTGGATTTCACCTTGCTGGCTGATGAGCAGGGCGGGACGTTCCCAAAGCGGATACGCCCTCACCTTCGGTCGCCGTACTTCGGGTACCATCCGGACGATGGGGCGAAGCTCGTGGCGGACTATGAGCATCCCTATACGATGCTGTTCTCTCCCCCAGGCCCTTACAGCGGGGATTCGCCGCTCCTCACCCGCATCCCTCTGATTGAGTTACGGCGTGCCTTTGGGCTTTGAGTCTGTCCGTGCTGTTGCCCTCTTCGACCCTCGTCAACGTGTCACGCGGGTAGCTGTTTCAAGTCGAACGTCAGCGTAACTTCCCAGACACCGCCAGGGGCAAGCTGGATGGGCCACCAGAGCAGCATGGTAGACCCCTGGTAATTGCGCTCGAAGCCTGCCTCCGAATTAGAGATTGTTTCCAGGGGGAAGCGCCACATTGTCGTCGAGCGGCTAGAGAGCACGTCTATCTGGGTTTTCCACAGGTCGCTGGTGATCGTGAAGTCGGTGATCTGGTTGTCGGCGGCGATCTCCCCAAGCGAGAAACGCCCAAAAC
>JARRJX010000148.1:0-5639 GCA_037388645.1 Chloroflexota bacterium | reverse complement strand
CCAACGGGTTGCCGCCCATCACCCACGTCAGGCCCAACCCGCAGCTCACGACGGCCAGGGCCAACGCTGCCGGGGCGGCCTTCCGGATCGCCTCCCGGAAGCGCCCGTCGGACGCCAGCAGGTAGCCGTTGAGGAAGAGCACGCAGTAGAACGCCATGTTCGCCCAGTCATTGTAGACGTTCCGCTGGTTGCCGAAATGGGCGCGCAGCGCCACCTCGACCAGCACGATCGGCAGCGCGAAGAGCAGCAGGAAGACAGGCTTCTCGGCCCGGCGGGCGAGCCACTCGACGACCGCCCGGCCCTTCTCGCCCCGCAAATACAGCAGGATCGGCAGCGTCACCGCTGCGATGATGAACAGGTAGACCAGGAACCACTGCACGCCCAGGATGGCCGACACGCCGAACGCGGGCGCGACGGCGACCCCGAACGGGTAGAAACGCAGGAACGAATCGGTGACCCCCTCGTTGATCCGGAACCAGTAGTACGCCTGCAAGGGGAAGAACAGCAGGATCAGCAGCAGAGGAACCAGCAGCCGCCCCACGCGCTCTTTCATGAACTGGCCGCCAGTACGCGATCGCAGGCTGAACCAGGCCGCCATCCCGGCGATGACGAACAACAGCGGCATATGCCACTGGTGGACGAAGTGGGCGAACAGGTCGGGGGTTGGGAGGGGGGTGTCTTTCAGCCAGTGGTCGTCCACGCCTGATCCCCAGATCAGCGCCGCGTGGAACGGGATCAACAGCAGCACGGCCAGCACACGCAGCCAATCAAGGTCGGCCAGCCGTTGTTTCTTTTCACTCATGGTTTCTCCTGTCAAGGGATGATGTCAGGTTCGATGTCAGCGGGGGCGACCGGCTTTCACCCAGCCGGGCGGCTCAGCCGCTTTCGCCCCGCTCGTACGGCGACGATCAGCAGGCTGGCGACCAGCGTCGCCCAGCGTTTGAGCGGTGCGTATAGGGATTCCATTCCTCGCTCCCGGCCACGAACAAGGTGGTTCTACTATCAGTATAAACCAATCCAACCACAGAAATGGGGAGAATACAGCGATTCCCCTACGGCAGCACCACCTGCAGGAACGGCTCGACCGCCCAGCCGAAGCAGTCCGGGTTGTCCACCTGCGTGACCTCCCACCAGGTGAAGCCGTCCCCGTCGCGCGGCCCCTCGCCGACGGTGAACTGGTCGCCGTCGCGCGCCAGGCACACCGGGTCGAACGTCACGCCCGGCCCCTGCCGCACGTTCAGCCCGTCGCCCTCCGTCCCCACGATGATCACCGTTGCCCCACTGGTGACCTCTGGTGTCGCGGTGGCTGGCTCTGGGGTGGGCGTCTCGGTCGCGCCTTCTCCCGCCGCTCCTGAGCTGTCCGGCGTCCCGGTCTCGACGCCTCCGGCGGGTGGCAGGGTGGGCGTCGAGGTGATGACGACGAAGATCGGCGTGGGGGTCGGCCCCAGCACCGTCGAGGTCTCGCCCCGGTTGGTCAGCACCAGCCCCCACAGCCCACAGGTGATCCCGGCCACCGCCAGGATCACGAGCAAAAACACCCACCAGGGCACAGACAGCCCCCTGGGTTGAGACTCAGGCGGCGGTGGCGGATAGCCGGGCTCGGGTGGTGGAGGGGGAGGCGGCTGATACTGCGCCGCTCGCTGCGCGGCCTGCCGCGCTGCCTCATCCGCCGCGCGGGAGCGGGAGGATTTGAGCAGGCCCTCCCCAGGACGGCGCGCCGCGCGGGTTGGCACGTGGCGCTGGTCGGGGTCGAGCGGCGACTGCCGCCGGGTAGGCTGGTCATCTGGCCGACGCCGCCGGGAGGGCTGGTCGTCTGGCCGACGCCGCCGAGTTGGCTGATCGTCAGGTGGGTACTTGTTGTCCATAGGCTTAACCGTGGCTATTCGGCGCGGATGACCAGCAGCGTAAAGTCGTCAAATGCGCCGATCGGGCCTCGGTGCTGCTGGCTGACGTGATAAATGCTATCTGCGATCCGCTCGGCGTCGTAGGCGCGCAGCGTGGTGACGAGCTTGGCGAGCCGCTCGCGCCCGTAAGAATCCCCGTCGGGGTTGCGCATGTCGGTCACCCCGTCGCTGTAGATCACCAGGCAGTCGCCCGACTGCACGCGGATGCACTGCTCGTCGAACTGGGGGGCCGGGTCGGCCCACAGGCCCAGGAACCGCCCCCCGCCGTGGAGGAACTTGTGGCTGCCGTCGCTGCCCACCCAGAGCGGCTCATCGTGCCCCGCCCGCACGTAGCGGAACAGCCCGGAGCGTGGGTCGAGCACGCCGTAGATCGCGGTGACGAACATGTCGTATCGCGAGGCGTCGATCAGCCCCCGGTGCACGTTGCGCATCACGCCCACCAAGTCGTCGTTGTCCCGCCCCTCGGTCAGGAACAGCGTCCGGGCCACGGCCATGAACAGCGCCGCGTGCGCCCCTTTGTCCGAGACGTCGGCCAGCAGCACGGCCACCTGCCCGTTCTCCAGCAGGCGCGCGTCGTACATGTCGCCGCCGATCTGGCGGGCTGGCTCGAAGCGGGCGGCGAACTGGAAGCCGGGCAAATTGGGCAGCTCGGTGGGCATCAGGCTGCGCTGGGCTTTGGCGGCGACCTCAAGCTGCGCTTCCAGCGCCGCCTTGGCGATCCGGTCGGCCTGGGCGGCGGCAAGCTGCTCGTAGGCTTCGGCCAGCTCCCCGTAGCGCGCTTCCAGGTCTTCAATCGCGCGCTGGTCGGTCTCCCGGATGATCTCGACCAGCGTGCCGAGCAGGCTGCGGGCCAGCGCCGGGCTGGCGCTGAATATCTCCTCGAACTGGTCCTTTTTGATCTCCAGCACCTCGGTCTCGACCAGCGTGGTGACCGTCGCCGAGCGCGCCTCCTCCGTGATCAGGGCCATCTCGCCGAAATAGCCGCCCGGCCCCACGAAGCCCATCACAAAATCGTCGTCCGCCCCCTCCACCTCGCGCGAGATCACCACCCGCCCGGCGTTGACGATGTAGAAGATGTCGGCGGTCTCGCCCTCGGCGCAGAGCACCGTGTCGGGGGGATAGGTCTTCTTGACGGCGAACGTCCGGAACTTGTCCAGCGCCTCCTGGTCAAGCCCGGCGAACGCTTTGCGGATGACGGCGGTATTGCCTGTGCTGCGCGTTGTCATGGTCGGCGTCCTTTTACCCACTCCTGGACTCGCGCAAGCGGCCAGGTGTTGACGACGTGATCGGCGGACACCCATCCCCGGCGGGCGGTCATCACGCCGTAAACCATCACGTCCAGCTCATCTGGATGGTGAGCGTCGGTGCTGATGGTCAATTTTACCCCAAGATCGACCGCTCTGCGGGCGTGCATGTCGTCCAGGTCGAGCCGCTGGGGGTTGGCGTTGATCTCCAGCGCCACGTCACGCTCAGCCGCCGCCGCGAACACCGCGTCCATGTCCAGGTCGGCAGGCTCGCGCCGCCCGATCAACTGGCCGCGCGGGTGCCCGATGATCGAGACGTACGGGTTATGGATCGCGTTCAGCAGCCGCCCGGTGATCTGCTCGCGCGGCTGGCGCAGGCTGGTGTGCAGCGAGGCCTGCACGATGTCGAATTGGGCCAGCGTCTCGTCGTCGTAGTCGAGCGTGCCGTCCGCCTTGATCTCCACCTCGACCCCGTGCAGGATCGCGATCGCGCCACCTAATTCGGCGTTGGCCGCGTCGATCTCCGCCCGCTGCCGGGGGATGTCCTCCGGGGCCAGCCCCTGCACGATCCCCAGTCCGTGGCTGTGGTCGGTGATCAGGATGTACTCGTAGCCGCGCGCCAGCGCCGCCTGCCCCATCTCCAGCACGCTCTTTTTGCCGTCGCTCCAGGTGGTGTGCATCTGGAGGTCGCCCCGCATGTCGTCCAGCGTGATCAGGTCGGGCAGAGTCCCGGCCTGGGCTGCCTCGATCTCCCCCCGATCCTCGCGCAGCTCCGGCGGAATCCAGGGCAGGCCCAGCGTGGCGTAGACCTCCTCCTCGGTCGCACACAGGATCGGGTCGCCCCCCTCGACCGGCACGAAGCCGTGCTCGTTCAGCGAGAGGCCCTTTTTGAGCGCCAGCTCGCGCAGCCGGACGTTGTGCTCCATGCTGCCGGTGAAGTAGGAGAGCAGCGTGCCGTAGCGCTCCGGGGGCAGCACGCGCAGGTCGACCTGCTGACCGTTGTACAGCTCCACCGACGACTTGGTCGGGCCGTGGCCGAGCACCCGCGCCACCTCGTCCAGGTCGACGAACGCCTGCATGATCGGCTCCGGCGATTCGCTGGCGATCAGCAGGTCGATGTCGCCAATCGTCGCCCGCCCGCGCCGCAGCGACCCGGCGGTCTCGCCCTTTAACGCACCCTCAACATTTAACAGGGTGCCGAGGATGCGCCGGGCGGTCGGGTACGCCTCGCCGATGCTGATCCGGTCGGTGCGCCGGGCGAGCGATTCGATCCCTTCCAGGATTTTCTCCTCGCTCTTCACTCCCATCCCGGAGAGCGAGCGCAGCCGCCCGGCCTCCGCCGCCCCTTTCAGGTCGTCGATGCTGGTCAGCCCCAGCTCTTTCCAGAAGCGGGCCACCCGCTTGGGGCCTAACCCCGGCACGCGCAGCATGTCCACCACGCCGGGTGGGATTTCCTCCGCAAGCCGGTTGAAAAAGCCCAGCTCGCCGGTCGTCAGCAGCTCCTCGATCTTGTCGGCCAGGGTCTCGCCGATGCCGGGGAGATCGGTCAGCGTGCCCTCCTGGTAGATGGCGTTGAGGTCGCGTGGAAGCTCCTGGATCGTCTCCGCTGCCCGCCGGTAGGCCAGCACCCGGTGGATGCTCTCCCCTTTGATCTCCAGCATGTCGGCGACCGTCGCAAAGATCGAGGCGACCTGCCGATTGCTCAATTCTGCCATCGTGTTTCTCCCCCCGCGTGCACGCGGCACGGACACGCGCTCAGTATACTGGGTTCCCTATCGCTTGACAACGGCATCCCAACTATGTAGAGTGTCACTATGGTACGCAGCCACCCACCCGATCCGGAGCAGTTCTTTGCGCTGGTCTGGGAGATCGTCGAGCAGATTCCGCCCGGCAGCGTGAGCACCTACGGGCAGATCGCCTCGATGATCCCGCCCCCGCCGGGGGTCGAGCCGCCCCAGTACGCCCGGCTGGGCGCTCTGTGGGTGGGTAAGGCGATGAACGCCGTGCCCAATGACAGCGCGATCCCCTGGCAGCGCGTGATCAACAGCCAGGGTAAGATCAGCCTGCCCGCGGGCAGCAGCGCGGCGGAGAAACAGCGCGGTCTGTTAGAGATGGAGGGGGTCGGGTTTGATGACCAGGGACGGGTCAGCCTGTCGGTCGTGGGCTGGGACGGCCCGCCCGCCGAGTGGCTTCAGTCACGCGGCCTGTCGCCGCCCCGCCCCTTGAAAAAAGACGCCGACGACAGCGCCCAGTTGACCCTCTTCTGACGGCGAGCCTGCCATGCAACCTGTCTACGAATACATCGGCAACGCCCACATTCACACCCCCTATTCTGATGGGGAGGGCAGCCACACGGAGATCGCCCAGGCCGCCGTTCAGGCGGGCCTCGACTTTGTGATCGTCACCGACCACAACGTGCTCGTCCAGGGCGTTGAGGGCTACTATCACTTCGGCACCGATCAGGACGTCCTGCTGCTGACCGGCGAGGAGG
>JARRJX010000147.1:0-5652 GCA_037388645.1 Chloroflexota bacterium | reverse complement strand
ACTGCTCGCCTTACTGGAATACGAAAGCGGCTGGGTCAGCCACGCGACCGTCTCGCAAGAGGCTGCGCTCTACCCGATGAACTACACGGAAAACCCGACGCAGATTTACGGATTGTATAAACAGCTGGATTGGGCCGGGAAGATGCTGCAACTGGGTTACTACGGCTGGAGGCTGCGCGGGTTGAGCGCGGTGCTGCTGGCGGACGGCACACGCGTTGGCCTGAATTCCACCATCAACGCCGGGACTGCGGGCGTGCAGCTCCTGCTGGCGCAAACCAGAGAGCTTGATTCGTGGCTGGCTGCAACTCATCACACCGGCTTCGCCAACACCTATGACAGCATGTTTGGCGACCCCTTTCAGTACGCGGTGGAACCCTTACTGCCGCCGGGCCTCACCCAGCCCGCGCTTGCCCTGCCCTGGGCAAAGGGCGAGACCTGGTACTTCACCGGCGGGCCGCATGGTGGGTGGGGCGCTGCGGGAGCGTGGGCTGCCCTGGATTTTGTGCCGGTTGAGGAGATAAACGGCTGCGAAATTCCGGACGACTGGGCGACGGCTGTAGCGGACGGGATCATCGCGCGCAGCGAGTACGGGATCGTGGTGCTCGACCTGGACGGTGATGGTTTTGAGGGCACGGGCTGGACGATCTTTTACTTACACATATCCAGCGAGGATCGCCCCGTGCAAGCGGGCCAGCACGTGAAGGTCGGCGATCCGATAGGCCACCCATCGTGTGAAGGGGGGGTGAGCTACGCGTCCCACATGCACATTGCCAGGCGCTACAACGGCGAGTGGATCAACGTGGAGTGTAACGACTGCCTGCCCGCGGTCGAGCATCCCCAGCTTAACCTGGAAGGCTGGCTGGGTTACTCGTTTGGCACGGAGTACAACGGCGCGCTGATCAAGGGTGACGAATACCGCGAGGCGTGCACCTGCCGCGACCCGGTCAATACGATGACCCATTAGCCCGCTGGCGAATATCACACTTCTGACGCAAAGAAAAGCCGCCACCTGATTTTGAGATGGCGGCTTGCTTTAAAGATGGATTACGGTTAGCTAATATCCGAGCGTTCCCACCACGCTCTTGACCGCGTCGGCGGAGTGGTCGAGCATCGCTTTTTCTTCGCCGCTCAGCTTCATCTCGATGACCTTCTCTACACCGCCCGCTCCCAGGACGCAGGGCACGCCAATGTACAAGTCCTGGTAGCCATATTCGCCCTGCAAATAGGCTGCGCTGGGGATGACGCGCTTCTGGTCTCTGATGATCGCCTCGACCATACTGACGGTAGCCGAGGCAGGCGCATAGAATCCGCTGTGTCCCAGCAGCCCGACGATCTCTCCCCCGCCTTTACGGGTGCGGGTGATGATCTTGTCCAGAGTATCCCGATCGATTAGCTCCAGGACGGGGATGCCCGCGACGGACGTGTGGTGGGGCAGGGGGACCATCGAATCGCCGTGGCCGCCAAGCACCAGGCCGTGCACGTCCTTGACCGATACGCCAAGCTCCATCGCGATAAACGTCTTGTAGCGCGCCGTATCCAGCGCCCCGGCCTGCCCGATGACACGGCGGGCAGGAAAGCCGCTCTCGTGCAGGGCGACGTGGCACATCGCGTCGAGCGGGTTGGAAACCACGATCAGAACCGCGTTGGGTGAGTGCTCGACGAAGCTCTTGACGACGCTGCCCACGATCTTCTGATTGACCTGAACCAATTCATCCCGGCTGGGGAACTTCCCCGTCACCGGGTCCTTCTGGCGCGGCTTGCCCGCCGTGATGACCGCCACATCGGAGTTCGCGGTAAGCGCGTAGTCGTTAGTCCCGATGATGGTCAGGTCAAACCCCTCGACCGGGCCGGATTCGGCCAGGTCCAACGCTTTTCCCTGGGGCAGACCCTCGACAATGTCGACCAGGACGACGTCGGCCAGCGCCTTGCTGGCGATCCAGTGCGCAATGGTCGCCCCGACATTGCCCGCCCCGATCACAGTCACTTTCTTCCGCATTATGGAAGCCTCCCAATGGTGTGTGGTGGATAATACTTGAGAGTCACTCAAGGAGAGATGGAGACCAAGTATTTTGATTGTAGCGCGCGGTGGAATCAACTTCCATCGCGCAGGAGACGCTTATGGTATCGGGGGACGAGAATCAAGCCCTGGGAGCCACCTGGCGCTGCCAGTCTTCGAACAGGATCGCCATCAGATTCATATCGTGATACTGGCCCTCACGAAAGAGAGCCTGGCGCGCTGTGCCTTCATGTTGGAACCCACATTTTTCGTAGGCGCGGATGGCCCGTTTATTGTGGGCTAAAACCCGGAGATAGACCCGGTTAAGGTTGATCTCGCCAAAGGCAAAACGCAGAAGAGTCTGCACCGCGTCGGACCCCCAGCCTTTCCCCCAATACGCCTTCTCTCCAATGACGATGCCCAGCTCGCCGCTGCGGTTCTTGTGGTCGATGCCAAAAATACTGCAATTTCCGATTAAGTGGTCGTCTTGCAGGGTACGGATTTCGAAGGAAAAGGCATTCTCGCTCGCGGTCGTCTCCTCATACCAGGCGGTTTCGGCCTCGACCGTCACCGGCACAGCGGCTTTCACCCATTGCTGGACATCGTAGTCGCGGAACCAGCTCAGATAGGTGGGTATTGATTCCCTGTCGAGTGGAGCCAGGCGTATCATCTCACCTTTGAAGGGATTCATCGCGCCTCCGCAGGGGCAGGCTCGTAGCTGGGAACCGGGAGGTTCTCCGAATCGAGCACGCAGCGCAGCGCGCTGATGCCTACCTCAAGCATGTCCAGCGAAGGCTCGCGGGTGGTCAGCCGCTGGAGGGCAAGCTGGGGAACCACCAGCAGCCGGACGATGGGGCTGCTCATGTGTTTCGCCGTGAATCGGATGTATTCGTACGCGATTCCGACGATCACCGGGATCAAGACGATGCGGGAGCCAAGCCGGACGAGAATGTTGGGCCGACCCAGCAGCGCGAACACCAGGACCGAGATGACCACCACGACCAGCAGGAATCCCGTGCCACAGCGCGGGTGTTCCCGCGGGTAGTGGGCAACCGATTCTGGCGTCAAGGGGGCACCATCTTCGTAAGCGTTGATCGTCTTGTGCTCCGCGCCGTGGTAGGCAAACACCCGCTGCATGTCCGGGATGCGTCCGATCAGCCACATGTAGCCCAGGATCAACCCCAGGCGGATCAGCCCTTCGATGATATTGCCCAGGAAGGCGGAGTCGAAATTTAACAGGCGGTGAAGCGCATCTGCCGCCGCCGCCGGGCCGAGGAAAAATATGCCCAGGAAGATGACGAGTGAAATAGCCATAGTGCCCCAGGCCAGGGGGCCGCTGAACTCGGCCTCGTCACCGGCTGCTACATCGGCGGAGAACGTCAGGGCGCGCATCCCCAGGCCGAGAGAATCCCACAGCATGCCCAGCCCCCGGACAAACGGCACCCGGCTCCATACGCCGCTGTATAACGGCGAGTTGATCGGCTCGTCATGCAAGATGATCTCGCCGCTTGGGGCGCGCACAGCGGCGGCACAGCGGCGGCTGCCGCGCATCATAACCCCTTCGATCAGGGCCTGACCGCCATAGTTGAATTGTTGTGACGACATACCTTGTTCCTCGTTGGAAAGTATTCTTAACCGTCAATCATGCGGCGGTAACGGTCGGTGTGAAGGTGGGTGATCCCGACTGCCAGGGCGTCTGCTGCGTCATCCGGCCTCGGTATTTCCTCAAGGTTCAACAACAGACGAACCATCTCCTGCACCTGTGTCTTCGGCGCATTGCCATATCCCGCGACCGCTTCTTTGATCGAAGCTGGAGTGTATTCGCCAATAGGTAATCCACAGTCCGCCAGCGCCAGGATGGTGACTCCCCGCGCCTGGCCGACGTTCATCGCCGTGGTCACGTTCCGCCCAAACAGCAGCTTCTCGATGGCGGCGCTCGCCGGTTGGTACCGGTTGACCAGGTCGCGCACCTCGGCGTAAATCTGCTGAAGGCGCTTCGGGATTTCCGTTCTGGGGGGCGTCGTGATCACGCCATACGCAACGGCCTCGATCTCGCCGTCCTCCCGCTCGCGGACTAACCCATATCCGGTTATTCCGATGCCAGGGTCAATGCCCAGGACTACCATCGCGACCACACTCCCTTAACGGAAAACAGGGCAGGTATTATTTTGCCTGCCCTGCGGACTTGCAAAAAGTCACGCTCGACGATCTAGTCGACCGCGGCTTCGAAGGACTGCACCAGCTCGTCGGTTACGTCCAGATTGGAGTACACGGCCTGAGTGTCTTCCAGGTCTTCAAGCTGCTCGATGACATTCATCACTTTCAGCGCGGTCGGAATCTCTAAGCTGAGCGGAGTCTTTGGAATCCAATCCAGACGGGCTTCTTCGATTTCGATCTGACCCTCGGCCAGCGCCTGCCGCACCGCCTGAAGGCTCTCACGGGGGGTGATCACCTCGATGAGATCGTCCGCGTCGGTGACGTCATCGGCCCCTGCATCGGCGGCCAGGAGGAACACCTCCTCGTAGTCAGCGTCTTCCGCCGCGATCGTGATGTAGCCTTTCTGCTCGAACTGCCAGCCAACCGATCCCGGCTCGGCCATCGTGCCGCCGCCTCTGCTCAAAGTGTGTTTGATCTCGGCCAGCGAGCGGTTGCGGTTATCGGTCATCACCTCGACGAGCAGCGCCACCCCATTCGGTCCGTATGCCTCATAGGTGATCTCCTCGATCTGCTGGCCGTCCTTCAACTCACCGGTGCCGCGCTTGATGGCGCGGTCGATGTTGTCTTTCGGCATATTGGCCGCTTTCGCGCGATCCACGGCCAGGCGCAGGGCAAAATTGGTTTCAGGATCGCCGCCGCTCCGGGCCGCAATCGTGATCTCCCGCCCCAGACGGGTGAACATCTTACCGCGCTTTGCATCGTTGGCGGCTTTTTTCCGCTTAATGGTTGACCATTTGCTATGACCAGACATACTTTTTCCCTGTAGAGAAGAGTAGGTCATGCGCGCCTATGCGCATGGTGATGGGTGGACTCCTCCTGGCTCCCATTATACCATGTGCCGGATCGGCCTCACAAGAGGTCGATGGTCGAGGAAACGCCGGGATGCCAGTTGGGGCGCGGCAACGAAAATACGCTATTATTGAGACAATTCATCGACCAGCGAGGGGCTATGATCGCTTCAATCTCGGGTATGCTGCACAGTATACGTGATCAGTCGGTTGTCGTGTTGGTGGGCGGTGTGGGCTTTGAAATCCACGTACCGGCCAATGTCTTCAATGCCTACCCCGACATCGGGCAGCCGATCGACCTGGCGACCCACCTCGTCGTTCGGGAGGATTCGCTTACGCTGTACGGCTTTTTGCTGGAAGAAGAACGCCAGGTGTTCGAGCTTCTGCTGAGCGTTTCAGGGATTGGGCCCCGGCTGTCGCTGGCCGTATTGAGCACGCTGTCGCTCGACGTGTTAGCCAGCGCCGTGCAGCGTGACGAGCCGGAGGTCATCTCGCGGGTGCCGGGGGTCGGGAAGAAAACGGCCCAGAAGATCGCGCTCGAATTGAAGGGCAAGCTGATGCTGGAAGGCATGCCAGCACAAATCGCCGCTATCTCCGACACGGATACCGAAGTGATTGCCGCGCTGACGGCGTTGGGGTACAGCATCGTGG
>JARRJX010000146.1:0-5664 GCA_037388645.1 Chloroflexota bacterium | reverse complement strand
AATCAATACCCACACGTCCGCCGCGTATCCTGTAGGGGCGAGATAGAACTTGCCCCTACGCCACGCTATCCCAGATCAGGCCGTCAGCGTGCCCTTCGTGCTGGGCACCGCTGCCCGCCGCTCGTCGACCTCCACCGCCTCGCGCAAAGCGCGGCCCAGCGCCTTAAACAGCGCCTCGGCTTTGTGGTGGTCGTCGTAGCCGTAAAAGACCTGGGCGTGCAGGTTGAGCCGCCCCCAGGTGGCGATCGACTCGAAGACGTGCCGCACCAGCGAGGTGGGCATCGTGCCCAGCAGCGGCGCGTCGAAGGCCGCCTCGAACACCGGGTAGGCCCGCCCGCTCAGGTCGACCACCACCCGCGCCAGCGCCTCGTCCATCGGGACGTACGCCGCGCCCATCCGCACGATGCCCACCCGGTCGCCCAGCGCCTCGTGCAAGGCCCGGCCAAAGGCGATCGCCACATCCTCGATGGTGTGATGGGCATCGATCTCCAGGTCGCCCGCCGCCTGGACGCTCAGGTCGAACAGGCCGTGCACGGCGACGTGGTGCAGCATGTGGTCGAAGAAGCCGACGCCGGTGTCGATCTGCGCCTGGCCGCTGCCGTCGAGGTTGAGCGTCAGCTCGATCTGCGTCTCGTTCGTCCGGCGGCTGATGGTCGCTGTCCGGTTATCCGTCATGGGGTGTCCTCCTCGAAGATGGCTCGTAAAGCGCCGAGCAGCGCGTCGGTCTGGTCGGGCCGCCCCGCGCTGATGCGGACGTGGTCGGCCAGCCCCGGCTTATTGAAGTGCCGCACCAGGATGCCGTAGTCTTCCGCCAGCCGCCGCTTGAGCGCCCCCGCATCCATCCTGGCCACCCGACACAGGACGAAGTTCGCCCGGCTGGGGTAGGGTGAGAGCTGCGGGAACTCGGACAGGGCGGCGTAGAGTCGATCCCGCTCGGCGCGGATGCGCGCGATATCCTGCTGCAAATGGGGCAGGTCGTCCAGCGCGGCGCGGGCGGCGTGGTCGGCGGCGGCGCTGACGTTGTAAGGCTGCTTGATCTTCCAGAGCTGCTCGATCAGGGTCAGCGGGAACAGCCCGTAGCCGATCCGCAGCCCGGCCAGCCCGGCCCACTTGCTGAAGGTGCGCAAGACGATCAGGTTCGGCTCGGCGGGCACCCGCCCGGCGAAGCTCTCCGCGCCGCTGAACTCGACATACGCCTCGTCGACGACGACGGCGAGCGGCAGCCTGAGCAGCCGGTCCAGCACCGCCTCCTCAAGCAGGCCGCCGTCCGGGTTGTTGGGCGTGGTCAGGAAGAGCAGCTTCGCGTCGGAGCCGAGCGCCGCCCGCTCGATCCCCTCCACGTCGAGCGAGAAATCCGCCCGGCGCGGCACGTTCACCACCCGTGCCCCGGCCAGCGCCGCGTCGAAGGGGTACATGCCGAAGGTGGGCGGGCAGTTGGCCACCGCGTCGCCCCGGTCGAGGAACAGCCGCGCGGTCAGGTCGATCAGTTCGTCCGCGCCCGCCCCGGCCAGGATGTGCCCAACCGGCACGCCGGTGTAATCGGCCAGCTTCTCGCGCAGGTGGCGGGCCTCCGGGTCGGGGTAGATGTGGGCGACCGACTCAAGCGAAGCGAGCGCCTGGAGCGCCTTCTGCGAGGGGCCGTAGGGGTTCTCGTTCGCGTCCAGCTTGACGATCTCCTCAGGTGGGCGGCCCAACTGCTCGCTGAGCACCTCGAAGGGCAGGATCGGCGTGTAAGGGGCCATCGCCAGCACGTCGGGGCGGATCAGGCGGGCGACCTCCCGCGTGGCTTTGACGGTGTTGTCGGACATCATGCCCCCCTCCGTTCGGCGGCGGCGGCGTGCGCGTCCAGTTCCTCCGCGCGGGCGAGCGTCGCGGCGGGCGCGCTCAGCCGCCGGGCGGCCTCCGCCCCCAGGCCGGTGAAGCTGGTCAGCTTGACGAAGTCCATCAGGTTGATCCCGGAGGCGAAGCGGGCCGTGCCGCCGGTGGGCAGGCTGTGGCTCGGCCCGGCGACGTAATCGCCGAACACCTCGCACGATCCCTCGCCCAGGAAGACCGCCCCGGCGTGGTGGATTTTGCCTAACCATTGAGTCGGCTCGCCGACCGACAGCTGGAGGTGTTCGGGGGCAAAAGCGTTTGCCACCTCAAGCGCCGCGTCCAGGTCGGGCACGATCACCGCGCCGCTCCCCGTCTGGATCGCCCCCTCGATGATCTCCCGGCGGGGCAGCGCGGCGGCCTGCGCGGCCACCTCGCGGGCAACGGCCTCGGCCAGCGTCCGGCTGGGCGTGAGGAGCAGCGCCTGGGCCAATACGTCATGCTCGGCCTGGGCCAGGAGATCCGCGGCCACTGTGGCCGGGTCGGCGGAGTCGTCGGCGATGACCAGCGTCTCGGTTGGGCCAAGCAGGCCGTCGATCCCCACCAGGCCGTACACCTCGCGCTTCGCCAGCGTGACGAACAAATTGCCCGGCCCGACGATCTTATCCACCCGGCGCACGCTCTCGCTCCCGAAGGCCAGCGCGGCGATGGCCTGCGCCCCGCCCAGCCGGTAGAGCATCTCGACCCCGGCCACCGTCGCGGCGGCCAGTACGACCGGCGGCAGGCTTCCCCCCGCGCCCGGCGGTGTGCAGGCGGCGACCTCGCGCACCCCGGCCACCTGGGCGGGCACGGCGGACATCAACAACGAGGAGGGCAGCGGCGCGCTGCCGCCCGGCACGTACACCCCCACCCGGTCGATGGGCAGGACGAGCTGCCCCAGCAGGCCGTCTGAACCGGCGTGGAGCCAGCCGCCCAACGGCTGGCGGCGGTAGAACGCTTCGATCCGGTCGCGGGCCAGTTTGAGCGCCTCGACCACTTCCAGCGGCGTGGCGGCGTAACCCGCCTCGATCTCCTCCGCCGGGACGGCGATCGACTCCAGCGCGACGCCGTCGATCCGTTCCGTCCAATCCAGCAGCGCCGCGTCGCCCCGCTCGCGCACGTCGCGCACGATGCGGCGCACCGCCTCCTGGGGGCTGACCGGCTCCCCGAAGAGCGCCTCAAGCCGCTCACCGGCCCGCGCCGAGACGGTGTACTCGTCGAAGGGGCGGCGGCGCAGGATCGTCCCGCGCGCCTCGTCCAGGTCATAGATGGTGAATCGGGCGCTCATGGCAGGGCGGCCTCCTCGCGCTTCCCCAGCGTCTCAAGCAGCCGCTGGACGCGCGGCGGGCGCTCGTCGAAGATGTAGGTGACGGGCGTGACGACCACCCCGCTGCCCCCGATCTCGCGGAGCTGGCTCACCGCGCTGAACAGGTGCTGGTTGCGCACCACCAGGTTGACCGCCCACCAGCCGTTGGCCGGGTCACGCGAGAGGATTTTGGAGATCGTCGGCCCTTGCAGCCCGCCTAATTCGGTCTGCCGGTAGATCAGGTCGGCGATCGCTTCCGCCGACTCGCCGCGCATGTTGGCGAAGACCATGTACTGCCCGCTGGCCCGCAAGTGGGCCTCGATGAACTCCAGCAGGTGGACGGTCGTATCGAGCAGGTCGTCGCGCGCGGCCAGCCCGGCCCGGTTGCCGATCAGGGACGCCTCCGAGCGCACGATCAGGCCGTCCTCCAGCGGCTTGAGGTTGTTCTCAAGCAGCGTGGTGCCGGTCGAGGTCACGTCGGCGATGAAGTCCGCGTAGCCCACCACCGGCGCGGCTTCGAGCGCGCCGTCCGCCGCCACGATCTGGATGCCGGGCACGCCGTTCTCGGCGAAGAAGCGCTCGACCAGGTTGTGGTGCTTGGTTGCCACCCGCAGCCCGCCCGCTGCCTCTGATCGGACCGCCAGGTCGGCCAGGGTCGAGACCTCATCCCACCCGCCCGGCACGGCGGCGACCAGCTCGCACTGCCCGTAGCCGAGCGCCTCGTGGACGACGACGATCGCCTCGCGGTGGTCGCCCAGGGCGTTGGCCAGCAGGTCGTAGCCGGTGATGCCCAGGTCGACGTCCCCGGCGGCCACGCTCTTGGGGATGTCCCTGGCCCGCTGGAAGAGCACCTGCACCTGGGGCAGGGCCGGGATCAGGGCGCTGTACTGGCGCGGGTTGGTCTTGTTGATGCGCAGGTCGCAGCGGGCGAAGAAGTCCATCGTCTCGCTCTCCATGCGGCCTTTGCTCGGTAAGGCGATGCGGACTGTGGTGGCTGGGGTCATCAGTTCTCTCCCATTAGCTCGTCAGCGGGTCAGCATTTCAGCTTTCAGCAGGTCATGAAAACGCGAATGGCAATAAAAAACCCCCGGCGGTTACCGGGGGCAGTTTCAACCTGTCTGAGCGATTGGCGTTGTCAGCGCTTCAGCATGCAGCACTTAATCGCCACCCGGCAACCCGTGGGGCGTTGTGATGATGATGAGCGTGAACGACAGTTTGGAACTCAGTCATGATGGGTAGAGTATAGCAGGTGATCTTGAGATGTCAATAAAAGCTTTCAGCAATCAACTTTTTGGCGGGCCAGCGCCGGGATCGCAGGTGGGTAGGTGCTGTGTCGAAAGTCAAGACGGTACAGTCCTCCGAAAGGTAATTGGGGTCAAAAGGCAGGCCGGATGGCGGCGTTGCCGGTCTTTGAAAGGCGAGTCGTATCTCTACACCCGGACACCGTGCATCCGCTCACACGGCATTAACCTGCGGCGACCATCGCCCCCTCACGCCGGGGCGGGCACCACCGCCGGGTCGAACTCCACCAGCGCGGGTTCCGCGAACAGGAAGTGGTCGTGCAGGTAGTGGATCCACAGGAAGCTCAGGATGCCGATGTAGTACGCCCGGTCGAGCGCGTAGTCGAACCCCCCGTTGATCCGGTAGAGGATGAAGAACACACCGATCGCCACCACGACGTTTGCCGCCGCCAGCCCCATGTTGATCAGGTAATTGCGCCGCGCCGACCCCTGCTCGGAGAGCCGCCTGAGGAAGGGCTTCTCATCCAGGTCGCCACGCTGCTGGCGCAGGTTGTTCAGCATCCAGGTCAGCGCCAGGTATTGGGTGGAGTGCCAGATGTTCAGCCCCTGGAAAGCGCTGTCCAGGTTCGCCAGCGCCGGGACGAAGAAGGCGACCGCCGCCCAAATCCCAATGAACAGCGTCTTCGGCCAGTTGAACTGCCTCCGCCGCCACTCGACGACCGACTTGGCGATCCAGCCCGCCAGCGCCAGCCCGAACGCCCCGCCAGCCACCCAGACCATCCACGGGCCGGTCGTGATCCCCACCGACCCGGTCATCCCGGCCACCACCGCGCTGATGTCGTTCAGCCCGATGATGAAGTTGCCGTTCACCAGCCGGTAGGCCGCTATCGGGTAGAGCGCGGTCAGGATCAGCGCGTAGTCCAGGGTGCGTGACCAGCCTGGCAGCGTCGAGGGTTGGCGGCGGTTGTACAGCTCCGAGACGTAGACGATCTGGTGCAGGGTGTGGATCGACGCCCAGAAGAAGAAGATCGTCAGCAGCAGCGGCAGCGAGAACAGCGCTAGCCCGATCACCAGGATCGGCGGGATGATCGAGAGGTGGATCATCGTGCGGTGTGTCCTGACGTAGTCCCGGTCGAAGCGCGTGCGGGAGAAAGTGGAGAAGGTGTGCGGGATGCCGACCAGCAGCGCGACGACCCCGTTGACGATGTTGCGGCTCAGGTCGTCGACCGTGGTGTGCAGCGCCGCGGCTGCCGGGCCGACCACGAT
>JARRJX010000145.1:0-7426 GCA_037388645.1 Chloroflexota bacterium | reverse complement strand
CAGGAAGGCGTCGGCGATGTGCGCCAGCTTTTCCTGGGCCTCGGCGTCGTCGGCGATCACCGGCAGGCCGCCCAGGTTGCCGCTGGTCATCACCAGCGGGCAGCCCGCGTCACGCATCAGGATGTGGTGCAGCGGGGTATAGGGCAGCACCACGCCGAGCATCGGGTTGTCAGGCGCGACGTTGGGCGCAATTGACGACTCAGGCCGCCGGTAGAGCAGGACAATCGGCGCGCTCGGCCCGCTCAGCAGGGCGGCCTCGTCCTCGTTCACCGTGCAATGCCCGCGCACCTCGTCCAGCGAGGCGATCATCACGGCGAAGGGCTTATCCGGGCGCGATTTGCGCTCGCGCAGGCGGGCGACCGCCTCGGCGTTGGTCGCATCGCAGGCCAAATGGAAGCCCCCCAGGCCCTTGACGGCCAGGATCGCCCCGCCACGCAGCAAGGCCGCCGCCCGCGCCAGGTCGTCGGGGAGGGAGGGATCGAGGGTGGCGGTCAATTCACCATCGGCCACCAGCGTGACGTGCGGCCCGCAGACCGGGCAGGCGTTCGGCTGGGCGTGGAAGCGGCGGTCGAGCGGGTCGTGATACTCGGCCTGGCAGTCGGGGCACATCGGGAAGCCCGCCATGGTGGTCTGGGGCCGGTCGTAGGGCATCGCCCGGATGATCGTGTAGCGCGGGCCGCAGTTGGTGCAGTTGGTGAAGGGGTAGCGGTAGCGGCGGTCGGCAGGGTCGATGCGGGCGAGGGGCGGCGCTTCCGCCGTGATCGCCTCCTGGAAGGCGTCGAGGGCGGCCACAGCGCCCTGCACCTCGACATCCACGCCGGAGGAGGAGTTGAGCACCCAGCCGCTTAACCCGAAGCGGGCGGCCAGCCCATAGATGAAAGGCCGGAAGCCAACGCCCTGCACGACGCCGTCGACGTGGACGTGCCGCCGCTCTATCGGACGATGTGGGTCAGTATTCTGATCGGGCATCTTGAAGAAGATTCCTACAGCGGGCGTTTGGTGGGGATGCCGGGCCGCCGGGGGTAGCGGGGAGGCGTGGCCGCCACCTTATCAATCGTGACCAGGTAGCGCGTCTCGGCGACGGTGGGCAGCTCGACCTGGGTGAACCCGCGCAGCCGCCCGCCCAGCACGTGGATCGCGTGGTGCGCCTCGGCGACCTCCTGGTGGGCCGCCTCGCCTTTCTGGGCCAGGCAGGCACCGCCCACCCGGCAGAGCGGCAGCAGGTACTCGGCCAGAGTCGACATCCCGGCCACGGCGCGGGCCAGCGCCCAGTCATACGCCTCGCGGTGCTCGGCCATCCGGCCCAACGTCTCGGCTCGCTCGTTGATCACCGTCACCCCCTCGATCCCCAGCACCTCGACCACGTGGTGGAGGAAATCGACCTTCTTGCCGGTCGCCTCCACCAGGGTCAAATCCATCCCCGGACAGACGATCTTGAGCGGGAGGCCGGGAAAGCCCGCCCCCGTGCCCACGTCGATCACGCGGGCACCGGCCAGCGGGAGGCGCAGCGCCAGCAGGCAGGAGAGCGAATCGACAAAATGGCGCACCGCGACCGCCTCGCGCTCGACGATGGCAGTCAGGTTGGTGCGCTGGTTCCAGATCATCAGCTCGTCGGCGTAAACTCGAAAGGAGTCAAGCTGTGACGGGGTCAGCGCCAGGTCAAGCAGCTCCTGGGAGATCGTGGCTAGGTTTCGCATGATTGGTCGCTCAGCCCATCATAACATCAGCGCGATGTTTGCCCAAGTTGGAGCGCACAAACGCGATCAGCCGCTCGCCCAACACGTACACCCGACCCTCCTCGACGAGCAGGCGATAAGGCAACCGGGTGTCCGTCCCGACCTCGATGCGGGCCTGCTCCAGGCCGTCTTCGGAGTTCAGCCCGCTCAGATACACCTGGCCCCGGTCGAAATCCATGACGATGGCCCACAAGGTTTGATCGCCCACCGCCAGCGCATCGGCCCGCAGCCCGCTCAGCGCGTTCCAGACGAGCGCCCCACTGGCCGCGTCGAGGCTCACCACGCCGGGGCGGACGCCGGATTCGGCGGAGGGAGCCGGGACGAGGTACAGGCGATCCGCATGGATGCTCGCCCCGCCGTCCGGGTCGGCTCGGAAGGGGGTCGACCACAAGAGGCGACCGCTGGCGGGGTCGAGTGCGATGACCTGGCCGTCCGTCAGCAAGAACACGCGCGACTCGCCCATCAGCAGGCGGTTCGCCCGCCCCAGCGACTCGTCTGCCCAGCGCCACAGCTCGTCACCGGTGCGCAGGTCGTAGCTGGCCGCCGCCGCGCCGGTGGGCGGGTTCAATAGAGCATACAGGCGCGTGCCGTCGTGGGCGACCGCCCGGTAGCCGCCCGGCTCGCCACCCACCTCCCACAGCGAATCGCCGGAGAATATCTCGTAGGCCCCCAGCGTATCCAGGCTGTCGGGCGGGCTGGAGTAAGTGCCGACGATCACCGAGACCGGCGAGAGGGCGGCAGTGTAAAAGCGGCGGTCTACCAGGGTGGGCAGCGACCACTGCTCGTTTGCCACCGAGTCGAGCACCGACAGGCGGGAGCGGGACTGGAGCGCCCCGGATTCGGGGTCGGCACTCGATTCGTGGAAGACAATGGCGGCCAGCGTGCCGTCGGTGAACACCTCGCCCCAGGTCTCATTCCCCGATACGCCCGGCCAGAGCAGGGCGTTCGATTCGATCTCGCCCGTCTCCGCGTTCAGCCAGGTGAAGCGCCCATCCGCGGTGAGGGCCGCCAGCCTGCTCGACGCGCCCGCCAGCGCGGTGGGTCGGGCCACATCGCTCCACTCCCAGAGCTGGTCGAGCGCCACGCCCCCGGCAGGCCCCGGTGGGGTGGCGGTCACCAGGTCGTCTGGGGTAGGGGTCGGGGCGACGGGCGTGGCACTCGACGGGGGCAGCGTCGGGGTGGGGGTCGGCTCAGGCGTCGGGGGCTGGGTCACCAGCAGCGGGCGCTGGTCTTCCGGGCTGACCGACACGCAGCCCACCGCCAGCGCAGCAGCCAGGGCGAGCGCGGGAACACAGATCAGCTTGCGGCGGGAGGGGTGAGGTGGCATATGGCAATCTAATCGAATGGGAAGGATCAACAAATCGGGCTAGCCCGCGCCCAGCCGGTCGGCCAGCCACCCGATCACCCGCTCCGCGACCGCCTCTTTGCTCATCAGGGGAAGCTCCTCTACCCCCTGCGCGGTCAGGAAGAACACGCGGTTGGTATCGGCGGCGAACCCGGCGTCGGGGGCGGTGATGTCGTTGGCGACGATCAGGTCAAGCTTCTTCGCTGCGAGCTTGGCCTCGGCGTTCTCCAGCAGGTCTTCCGACTCGGCGGCGAAGCCGATCGTCACGCGCGGGCGGGTCGGCCCTTCGCTCACCTCCAAGAGGATGTCGGGGTTGCGGGCCAGCTCAATTGTGAAGGAAGCGGCAGCCTCCTTCTTGACCTTTTGCTCGTGAGCCTGCGCGGGGCGGAAATCAGCGACGGCGGCGCTCATGATCAGGGCGTCGGCCTGACCCTCGGCCACGGCGTGGAGCAGCACCGCGTCGCGCATCTGGCGGGCGCTGGCTACGTCGACCCGGCGCGCGCCGACCGGCGTGGGCAGCCCGACCGGCCCGGTGATCAGCGTCACCTCCGCGCCCGCGTCGAGCGCAGCCTGGGCCAGGGCGAAGCCCTGCTTGCCGGACGAATAATTGGTGAGATAGCGCACCGGGTCGAGCGGCTCCTGAGTCGGCCCGGCGCTGACCACCACACGGCGGCCAGCCAATCGCCCCCCCTGCCCCAGCGCCCAGCGGCAGTGCCCGACGATCTCCTCCGGCTCGATCAGCCTGCCTAACCCTTCAAAGCCGGACGCCATCCGGCCCACCGCCGGCCCGGCGACGACGACGCCGCGCTCGCGCAGGGTGTTGAGGTTGGCCTGGGTGGCCGGGTTCTCGTACATGCCCACGTCCATCGCCGGGGCGATCACAAGCGGACAGCGGGCGGCCAGGGCAGTCACGCTGAGCAGGTCGTCGGCCAGCCCATGCGCCAGCCGGGCGATGGTGTGGGCGGTGGCGGGGGCGATCAGCAGCAGATCGGCCTGGTGCGCCAGCCCAACGTGGGCGATGTGGGTGCCCAGCCCGCCACCGGTCTCAGATTCCCACATGCCGGTGTAGACCGCCCGCCCGGTGAGCGC
This sequence comes from Chloroflexota bacterium, assembly GCA_037388645.1. GTDB lineage: Bacteria > Chloroflexota > Anaerolineae > Aggregatilineales > UBA3940 > JARRJX01. Next base: position 3,256 of record JARRJX010000145.1, on the reverse strand, counting down.
CTGGAAGGTCAGCGGGGTGACGAAGCGACGCGCCGCCTCGGTCATGATCACGTCGACCTGCGCCCCGGCCTGGGTCAGCTGGCTGGCGACCACCGCCGCTTTGTAGGCGGCAATCGAGCCGGTCACGCCCAGGATGATCCGCTTATCAGATAAGATCGTCACCGACCTGGAATCTCCATTCAGAGAGAGTAAACCAACTACGATCTGCCCGGTGGGGGCGCAATGCCCACCAGCAGCACCAGCCGCTTATCGCCCTGGTTGCGCACGCCGTGCGGCAGGCCCGCCGGTGCCCACACCACCTGGCCCGGCCCGGCCTCGTGCGCCTCATCGCCGATGGAGAACTGCCCGCACCCTTCCATCACGAAGTAAAATTTGTCCGCCCCGGCGTGGTCGTGCACCGGCTGCTCCTGGCCCGGCTCCAGACAGTTGATACCCACCATCAGGTGCGCGCCCTGGAACAGGGTGGCTTTGTAGTGCTTGTCGTCACGCATGCCGACGTGGTCGGCATAATGGGTGATATGATCGTTCATCATGGCCGGACGTGCCCATCCCCGATCACAATCCACTTGAAGGTGGTCAGCTCACGCAGCGCCATCGGGCCGCGCGCGTGTAATTTCTGGGTGCTGATCGCCACCTCCGCGCCCAGGCCAAGCTGCGAGCCATCGGTGAAGCGGGTGCTGGCGTTGACGTACACCACCGCCGAATCGACCACGTCCACAAAATGGTCGGCGTGCGCCTGGGTCTGGGTCAGGATGCCGTCTGAGTGGGCGGTGCTGTGCGTCTGGATGTGCTCGATGGCGCTCTCCAGGCCGTCGACCACCTTCAGCCCCAGCACCAGCGAGAGCCACTCGGTATCCCAGTCGCCCGGCCCGGCTGGCTCCACGCCATTCGCCCCATCCAGGACGTCCATCGCCACCTCGTCCGCCTTGAAGGTCACGCCATCCGCCGCCAGCCGCTCGACCAGCTTCGGCAGGAACTCAGCAGCGACCGCCTCGTGGATCAAGGCCGTATCGAGCGCGTTGCACACCGAAGGGCGCTGCACCTTGGCGTTCTCGATCACGTCCACCGCCTTGGCGAGGTCGGCGCTGTCGTCGACGAACAGGTGGCAGATGCCGATCCCACCGGTGATGACCGGGATGGTGGCGTTCTCCCGGCAGAACTGGTGCAGGCCCGCCCCGCCGCGCGGGATGATCATGTCCACATACTCGTGCAGGCGCAGCAGGGTCAGCACGTGCGCCCGGTCGGTGTCGTCGATGTAGAGGATGGCGTCACCGGGCAGGCCAGCCTGCTTCAGGCCCGCCTGCACAATCTCGATCAGGGCCACGTTGGAGCGCAGCGTCTCCTTGCCACCCCGCAGGATGGCGGCGTTGCCGCTCTTGAGCGCCAGTGCAGCCACGTCGATGGTGACGTTGGGCCGCGACTCGTAAATCACGCCCAGCACGCCCAGCGGCGTGCGCCGCTTGCAGATTCGCAGCCCGTTGGGCAGGGTTTGCGCGTCGAACTCCTCGCCCACCGGGTCGGGCAGGTTGGCCACCTTGTGGGTGTCGGCGGCGATGCCCTCTAACCGTTTGGGGGTGAGCGTCAGCCGGTCGATCAGCGCCTCGGAGAGGCCGTTCGCCCGCCCCGCCTCGACGTCCTGCCGGTTGGCCGCCAGCACCGGTTCTTGCCCGGCCAGCAGCCCCTCGGCGATGGTGTGCAGCGCGGCGTCTTTTTGCGCTCTCGGCACGGTGGACAGCGTGCGGGCGGCGGCTTTGGCCCTGCGCCCCAATTCGTTTAAGTCGACCATGTCTCCCCCTTCGGCGGTCTTTCGTACTCTTACGTTACCCTCCGGTCTTCGCTCCGGCCTGTGAGCCTTGCAGCTCACAGGTGGGTAATGGCTGATACCCAGGCACAGCCAAATGCCTCACACCAGCACCATGTGGTCGCGGTGGATCACCTCGTCGCCATAAGTATAACCCAAGCGCTTTTCAATATCTTCCGAATGCGCCCGCAGGATGACGGCCAGGTCTTCCGAGGGGTAGTTCGCCAGCCCGCGCGCGATCTCGACCCCGTCGGGGCCGACAACGCCGACCACCACCCCACGCTCGAACTCGCCCTCCACCGACACCACGCCGACCGGCAGCAGGCTCGCGCCCCCGCCGTGGAGGATGCGCGCCGCGCCCTCGTCGACGTGGAGCGTGCCCTGGGGCGGCTCGGACAAAATCCAGCGCTTGCGGCTCTCCAACTGGGTGGTGGCCGCCCGGAACCAGGTGCCGATCCGGTGGCCGCCGGGCGCGGCCAGCTCCAGCAGCACGTCCGGGCGCGACCCCTGCGCGATGACCACCGCCGTGCCGCTGCGTGTCGCCAACTGGGCGGCCTGAAGCTTGGTCAGCATCCCGCCCGTGCCCAACGTGGAGCCTGCCCCCCCGGCGATCTCCCACAAATCCTGGTCGATGTGCTCGACCGAGTTGATCAGCCGCGCGTTGGGGTCGCTGCGCGGGTCGGCGCGGAACAGGCCGGGCTGATCGGTGAGCAGGACGAGCAGGTCGGCGTCCACCAGGTTCGCAACCAGCGCCGAGAGGTTGTCGTTATCGCCCAGCCTGATCTCGCGGGTGGAGACGGTGTCGTTCTCGTTGGTGATCGGCACCACGCCGTGCCCAAGGAGCGCCTCGAAGGTGTCCCGCGCGTTCAGGTAGCGCCGCCTATGGCGGAAGTCGCTCGCCGTCAGAAGCACCTGGGCGACGTGAATGCCGAACAGGGCGAAGATGTCGGCGTAGGTGTGCATCAGGCGCGGCTGCCCGACGGCGGAGAGCATCTGCTTGGCGGGGATGTTGCGGCCCAGGTCGGGGTTGGCAAGCTGCTCCTGCCCGGCGGCCATCGCCCCGGAGGAGACCAGGATCACCTCGATCCCCTCCTCGCGCAGATGGGCCACCTGGCGCACCAGCTCCAGCACCCGGCGCGGGTTGATGTGGCTCGTGCCAGCGGTCAGGACGCTCGTCCCCACTTTGACGACCATCCGCTTGATTGGCTGTTCGACCATGCCCCTCCTGTCGGCCTGTACCACTGTTCGGGCCGCCCATTTTCACACAGCAGCCCGGAATCGGATAGATTGTACATGATGGCCTACTAACAACAAAAAGCCCGGCTTATCACGGGCCGGGCGTCAGCCAGGGGCGGTGTAGAGCGATCGGGCCGCTGTGTTACGTCGTACCGGCGGGATGCAGGCTGCCCTCCCGGTGGGCGGCATGGGAGATCGAAGCGAGCCGGGTGAGGCCGG
>JARRJX010000144.1:0-5689 GCA_037388645.1 Chloroflexota bacterium | reverse complement strand
ATAGAGCACCATCACGGTCACACCGGACGGGATGGCCCACAGCTTATCCTCCCAGGTAAATTGCTCCACTGTGCCGGGATAATAATCGGTCAGGTCGAACGACTCGTCCTGCTGAATGAGCGGGTTCATGCTCAGGATGGCCCCTTGCTCCAGTAGATCGCTCAGTTCAAAGGGGGAGACAAAAAAGACGTCCGGACCCGGCGCCTCGTCGTCGCGGTCGTCTTCGACGTCCAGGATGGTCACTTGGGGGTAGATCTCGTTGAATTTGGCGATCAACGCCTCGTGATAGGCTGCCTCGGCGTCGGGATAGTCAAACGTGACGGTCGCCGGCTCGGCGGGCAGCGTCCCCCCCTTGCCGCAGCTACAGGCGGTGGCGAACAGCAGGAGCGACAGCACCCACAGGCGTTTGATCGGATGGACCTTTTTGTGTGAACTATGGCCGTGCATTTCGCCCTCCTGATTGTTGAGACGCCCTTGCGATAAAATCCAAGTCGCAAAGGCGCCAAAAAGCGCTTACCCGGCCCACATATCGTAGGTGAACAACATCGCGAACAGTCCCATGATCAAGATGCTGACGATGCTCCACGCGCGGTCAAATGCCGGGTTTTTGCCCAGGCGGCCGAGGAACAGGAACACCGAGGGCGCGGCCAGCACGTAGCGATGCATGCCCTGGGCCGGGCCGCTGGTGAGCGAGAGCAGCACCACCGCCAGGCTGTACGCGCTCAGACCCGGGTGGCGCTTCCACGTGGCCAGGCAGGCCACGACGCCCAGCACGATGGCGCCGAACTCGACGGCGTAATAAGCCGCCGCCTGCGGGTTGGGGCCGAAAAGCGTCCAGAACGCCTGCCGCCAGGTGTAGTACGAAACGCCCAGCGACAGGAACCCGCGCCCAAAGAACAGCTCCTCGACGCGGTTGAAGGCCGTGCCCCAGTAGGAGAACCTCCACGCCGCGAACGCGATCAGCGGCGTCAGGCTGACGAGCGCCTTCCCCAGTGACTTCCAGGGCAGCCCTTTGAGGTAGAGCTGTTTCCATTCCAGGTCGAGTTCCATCCAGTCGCCGTTCCGGATCCAGGGCAGCGCCAGCGGGATCAACAGCGCCGCCCCCGCTGCCTTGGACCACGTGGCGAGCGCCGCCAGCAGCGCTGCCCAGACCAGCTTTTTGTGGCGGATCAACGCCAGGCAACCGAATGCCAGTCCCACAAAGAGCCCTTCGGTATAGATCTGTGCCAGAAAGAAGCCGGAGGGGAACGCGAACAGGTAAAACGCGGCGCGAAGGCCGCCGGCGTCGCCCAGCTCCGCGCACGCCAGGTCGAACAGCGACAGCATGGCCGCCAGAGTGCCCAGGGTCGACACGATCACCCCGGCCAGTGAGGCCGTGGCGATGGGCGTCAGGCCGAGCGCGCGCAGCGGCCAGGCCACCAGGCGGATCGCGTGCGGGTAGAGGGGCATGAAGGCATAGTTCAGGGATAGGTCGGTGTTTGGCACCTGGCGCACCAGCGGGTCGTCGTACCCCGCCATGGCGATGGAGAGGTAGAACTCGGAATCCCAGCTCACCTGGTCGTTCAGGAAGGGGTCGATCAGGTACGGCTTGTCGTTCTGCGCCGTGGCCGTCGTCTCGGTGATCGTCCACTCCTGGACCCGGTCGGGGCGCTCAGGGCGGAGGCGGGCCGACGCCAGAGTCTGAAAGCCGACCAGGATGAGCACCCACGCCAGCCACAGGAGAAAGACGCTGCGCACGGCGGACTTGGTACCAAGCTTTTGGACTGCGGTTTTGAGCCGGGCTGCAATTTTCTTCATAAACCACCTACTTTTCCAATCCGGTGATGAGCACCTCGTGCATAAACTCGCGCTGGGTGAGGAACAGGATGAGCACCGGGATCGCCATGGCGAACAGCGCGCTCGCCTGCTGCAGGTTGGGAGACGGAAAGCGCCCCTGGTACTGCTGTACCCGGAAGGCGATGGTGTACAGGTCGGGGGCGATGCCCAGGTAGAGGGACGCCTGCCGCAGCTCGTTCCACGCGTAGAAGAAGTGGAGCAGCACCGCCGTGGTAATGACCGGGCCGGACTGGGGCAGGATCACGGAGAGCAGGATGCGCAGCGGACCGGCGCCGTCCAGCATGGCGGCCTCCTCCATCTCGCGCGGGATGCTCTTGAAATTCTGCCGCAGCAAAAAGATCAGGATCGCGTTGCCAAACAGGTGGGGCACGATCAGCGGATACCACGTGCCGTTCCAGTCAAGTATCCGCACAAACAGGTAGTAGGTTGGAACCAGGGTCACCTTTTCAGGGATGAGGACCGTGGCGATGAGCAGGATGAACAGCAGGTTACCGCCGGGGATGCGAAAGCGGGAAAACCCGTAGGCGACCAGGATCGAGGATACCATGACGCCGATGCCACTCAGCGTGGTCACTATAGTCGTGTTCCACACCAGCCTGGGATAATCGATCGTCTCCCAAAGGGAGGCGAAATTTTCAAACGCGGGATAGAACTCGTACACCGGATCCAATGTGCGCCAGCTTCCCTCCCAGGTGATCGGGCCGGCCTCTGGATTTGCCGGATCGACGAACGTGCTGGCGCTGCGATGCTTTTCCACCAACGCCCACTCATTGACGCCGCCATCGACTGGCACCTCGTAGAGCGGGTAGTCCTCACCCTCATAGGTATAGGTGACGATGCGCGCCGGCCACACGGGGGCCTTGATGTCGCTGAACTGGCTATCTATCTTGAGGGCGGTAAAGACCATATAGCTGATGGGAAACAGGTACACGATGACCAGCAGCACCACCAGCAGGTTCACCAGCATGGTTCCAAGCCCATCCCAAAGTTGCAACCCCAGGCGGGCTTTTGTGTGGGCGCGATAATGTTGGGCGGTCGGTTCTGCCATTATGCCTCGTCTCCATCGGGATAGTAAACCCAGTAGCGGGCCGTGGCGAATAGAGTGATGGTCGTCACCAGCATGATGATGAACATCATCCACGCCAGGCTGGCGGCGTATCCCAACTGGTGGCTGGTGAACATCACCTGGCCGATGTAGAAATCAAAGGGCGACTGGCCGCCGCCGCTGAAGGACGTGCCGCGGTCGAGCAACGTCACTCCGCCAAAGACACTGACCAGATTGATTACCAGGCTGAAAAAGATGGCCGGCGAGATGATAGGCACGGTGACCGTGAGGAGGCGCATGATCGGGCCGGCGCCGGCCACCTGGGCCGCCTCGTACAACTCTGGCGGCACGCCGCGCATCGCCCCCAACATGATCAGAAACCCGGGGCCGATGCTCCACAGGGCCGTGATGACGCGGAAGAGATTGTATCCCGCCTCGCTCATAGGCCCGGGGTAAGGTGGCAGCCCAAGGGGTTCCAGGAGCAGCCGGTTGAGCCAGCCGGTGGTCGGATCGAGGAAGCCGAACCAGACGAAGGCGATGGCGGCTCCGGGGACGACGCTGGGCAAAAAGACGAGCGTCCGGTGCAGCTCTTTGGCAGCCAGCCGCTGGCTATTGAGCAGCACCGCCAGCCCAAGCGCCGTCAGGAGCTGCGCCGGCACGGAGATGATCGCAAAGCCCACGGTGTTGAACAGATAGTAGCCCGCCGCTCCGTCCTCGGAGAAAAGGTCCTCCAGGATGTGGGCATAGTTCCTCAGGCCGATGAACTCGGTATCACCCGGATGGAGCATGTCGAAATCGGTGAATGAGAATCCCAGGGACACGACGATCGGGATGAGCTTGAGCAGCACGAGGCCCACGACCCACGGCGAGATAAAGACCAGCCCGACCAGCGCCTCCCGGCGCTCCATCCTGGTTCGCGGGCGCAGGTTTGACTTGGACAAGAACCGACGGATTGATGCAATCATTATAGAAACCTCACAGCTACTGATGAAACGCCCACGGGAGCACTACTACAACTGTGCTATTATACCAGAAAAAACGGCGCAGCAGTATCGGCCGAAAGGGGTAATGGGGGCATGTTTCCGGGTGTCCCCTTCGTTAGTACATGACTATGTACACGGATACGTGACCATTTAATCACCGCAAAGTTAGGCCTCACGCCAAGACGCAAAGGCAAAGTTTTTAGTGCTGTGTCTTGGCATCTTTGCGTGAGATGCCATTCTTGCGATCACTCTTGAATCCTGGTAGAATGCGCACCGATGGAACGGATCACCGTGCACAAGCTCGATCATAACGGCCACCAGATCACCGCGTACCCCGGCGAGGTGCTGCGGCGCACGGACGACATCCTCGTGCTGCGCACCACGTGGACCCGGCCTCCCCTCGACTTGGGCTTTGTCACTTTCGAGACCGGCAGCCGGTGGACCGAGTGGTTTTTCGGCGGACGATGGTACAACATCTTTGAGATTCGTGCCCGCGACGGCCGCTTGCTGGGCTGGTACTGCAACGTCACCCGCCCACCGCGCATCACCGCCGAAGAGGTCACTGCCGAGGATCTGGCGCTCGACCTGTGGGTGGCGGCCGATGGGAAGACGCAGGTGCTGGACGAGGACGAGTTCGCCACGCTGCCCATCTCCCCGCGGGAGCGCGAGGCCGCGCGGGAAGCGCTGGCCGATCTCCAGGTGATGGTCTCGCAAAAGGTGCCCCCTTTCGACAGGATGCGCGCCGATGTGTGACGCCGGACCGCGGCGGTGGGAGCTGTGGGCGCTGGTCGCCGTGCTGCTGGCGGCGGCGACCCTGCGCCTGGTCGCCCTGGGCGATGTGCCGCCCGGGCCGGGCTATGACGAGCTGCAGAACGCGCGGCTGGCCGAGCGCGTCCTAACCGGCCGGTGGGCCATCTACTTTCCAGAGAACCACGGCCAGGAGCCGCTCTATCCCACGTTGGAGGCGCTGGCGGTGCGCGTGTTGGGCTGGAGCGTGTTTTCGATCAGGCTGCCTGCTGCACTGTTAGGCGTTCTCTCGGTGCTGGCGCTCTACCTGGCTGGCCGTAAGCTGACAAGCCCGCGCGCCGCGCTGCTGGCGGCCGCCTTCTACGCCGTCTCTTTGTGGCCGCTGGCCGAGACGCGCATGGCGCTGGAGACCGCGCTCCTGCCCCTGCTGGCCGGGCTGGCGGTGCTGTTCCTGGCGCGCGGCCTGGGTCGGGAGTCGGGACCGCGCTGGCGTGTCTGGCTCGATTTCGCGCTGGCGGGCCTGTTCCTTGGTGGGCACGTCTACGCCTACACACCCGGTCGGGTGATGCTCCTGCTTCCGCTGGGGCTGTTGGCCTACCTGCTCGCCTTCGACCGGGTCACCCTGCGCCGCCGCTGGCCCGGCCTGCTGGCGTTCTGCCTGGTGACGGCTCTGGTCGCCCTGCCGCTGGCACTGTTCCTGCGCACCCATCCCGAGGCCGAGGAGCGGCTGGATCAACTCGGTGGTCCGCTGGCCGCACTGGGCCAGGGTGACCCCCGCCCGGTGCTAGAGATCGCCGCCAGCACGCTCGGGATGTTCACCCTGCGGGGGGAGCCGCAGTGGCTGTACAACGTCTCTGGCCGTCCCGTCTTTGACCCGTTCACCTCGCTCTTTTTCTACGGCGGGCTGGCGCTGTGCGCCGTCCGCCCGCGCCGGTGGCGCTCCGGCGTGATGCTGCTTTGGTTGGTGGTCGGGCTGGGGCCTGCCTTCGTCAGCCCGCCGTCTGGTTCTTTTACCCACACTCTCCCGGCCCAACCGGCCGTCTACTTGATACTGGCGCTGGGCGTGGACGCGGCCTGG
>JARRJX010000143.1:0-5699 GCA_037388645.1 Chloroflexota bacterium | reverse complement strand
GTCGCGGTGGACGACCCCCTTGACGTGTGCCTCGTCCAGCCCGGAGGCCACATCGGCCAGGATACGGGCCGTCTCGCCCACCGGGATCGCGCCCAGCTCGATGCGCTCGGCGAGCGACCCGCCCGGCATGTAGCGCATCACCAGGTACGACATCCCGTCCTCGGTGCCCACGTCGTAGACCGGCACGATCGCGTTGTGCTCAAGCTGGGCAATGGTGCGCGCCTCCCGCTCGAAGCGCTCCCGGAAGGTCGGGTCGTGGGAGAACTCGCGGGGGAGCACCTTGACCGCGACGTCACGGTCGAATGAAGGGTCGTGGGCCAGGTAGACGGTCGCCATGCCGCCCCGCCCGATCTCGGCGGTGATCCGGTACCGGCCTATTGTCTGTGGTTGTTCCATAATGTCCCTAATTCCTTACGCGAATTAAAGACGAATGATGCCATTATACCTTATGAGCCGCTAAGGTAATGATGATAAACGGCCTGGTCGCACATCGATCCTTAATAAGGCGTCGATGCAAAATAAAAGGGAGCCACGGAGCGGCAGGCTGCCGCCGCCCCATGATACCCCCAGGTGCCCGATGAGTGAAGCGGCGCTACTCGGTGATGCTGAGGTCCCCGACACCGGCGTTGACCCGCAGCAGGATCTGCTCCGTCGCCGTGCTGTAGCCGGGGGTCTCCCAGACGCCGTCGTCGATCTTCTCAAACCGATCGGGGAAGTGTGTCGATCCCAGCCCGCCGTCCAATTCGAGCCGCACGGCGGCGTTCTCAGGCAGTTCGATGGTCATCTCGCCGACCCCGGCGTTGATGTCCGCCGTGTAGCTGCCCTCCCCCAGGATGATGTCGGTCGAGCCAACCCCGGTGCTCACGTCGAGGGTCGTGATCTCAAGCTGCTCCAGGTCGAGCGTGGACTCGCCCACACCCAGGTCGACCGTCAGGTCGATCGGCAGCGCGTCGGTCAGGCTCAGGTCTAACTCGCCGACGTAGGCCCCGCCGAGGAGTTCGTCTATGCCGCGCTCCTCCAGCCGCAGATCGCCTGTGCCGTTGTTCACCTCGTACGCCACGTTCAGGTTGCTCCGCTCGTCGGTGGTGTACTCGCCCTGCAGGGCGTAGGTGGTGCCCTCATGCGCGTCGATCGTGGTGGTGCCAGCCCCCAGGTTCATGCTGACTTCAAGTGCTTCCGCCCCACCCAGCTCGGTCTGCACCTCGCGTGTAACCGTGTTGCCTCGCAGGGAGGCCGCCCAGCCCGACAGGTTGGCGGGGCCGGTCGCCAGCCACAGGATTCCGGCCACGATTGCCAGGCCGAGTGCCGCCGTCAGCAGTCCGCCGACGAACGAGCGGCGGCCCAGCAAAAAGTCCAGCCCGGCCAGGATCAGCAGCACCGGCCAGAAGCGTACCAGGTACAGCCAGTTGATCTGTATCACGCCCATGTTTTGCAGCAGCAGGGCGACGCCGACCCCGATCAAGATAATTGCCCAGGTCAGCCCGGATGTATGCCGCCGGGGCGCGGCTGACCCGTTCTCTTCCATACTCATCTGACCTCTCTCCTCAAAAAGAGCCTCGGACGAGGCTCGACAGAGTCATAAACCGTCGCCCGGACGCACGCGCTAGCGACGTCTGAGCAGCAGGTAGCCGCCGACCAGGATCAGGAGCAGCGGCAGCCCGAAGCGGAACTGGAAGCCAGGCACCAGGTTCCGCACCAGGGCCAGCGCGCCCACCCCCACCAGGATCAGGCCGATCAGCACCGGGCCTTGCGACGATTCGCCTAGCCGCCGTGCCTGGCTGCGGATGTCTTCCAGGTTGGCCCGCACGGCGTCCTCGCTGAGCAGTTGCTGCCCGTTTTCGTCGGGGATCACGATCCACATCACGAGGTAAATCAGCGCGCCGAACCCGTAAACCAGCCCCAGCGCGACGAAGGCCAGCCGCACAAGCGTTGGGTCGACGTTCAGGTGCTCGGCCAGGCCAGCGCACACGCCTCCGAGCATGCGCTCTGAGGAGCGGGTCAGTGGTTTTTGCTCGGACATCCCTTCACCTCTCTCTTACCAGCTTGTACCATGAATGATTGAATGATCGGTCAAAAATTGCAACAAGTAGGGACACGGCTCGCCGTGTCCCCCCTCGCAGTCAGGCGAACGTCATCAAACGTTCGGCAGCTCTTCCGGGCGCTCTGGCATGATGATCCAGGCGATTACGTAGATGATGATCCCGGAGCCACCCGCCAGGGTGAACAATACCATCGCTAGCCGCACCAGCACCGGATCGACGTTCATGTATTCGGCCAGGCCAGCGCACACACCGGCGATCATCCGATCGTCACTGCTGCGATAAAGTCTCTTCTGCTCAGACATGTTCTCTATCTCCCTCTTCAAAACAAATCTTGGTTTTCCAATCAGGTTTCACCATATTCTACGCACCACTGTGAAACGAGTTGCAAACGGCGGGGCGAGGCGCGGCCAGCTTAGAAATATCTTAATCGACCCCTCACAATTCATACACAATCCGAGGCTACGATAGGGACATCTAAGATGAACGAAACGCTGTCAGGAGAACCAATGACCGGACAAAACACTTTTTCGGCTCGCACGCGGGCCAACTGGCTGATCGACTTCGCCGTTTTTGCGGGCGGCCTGCTCGCCGCCCTGACCGGCCTCTACTTTCTCTACCTGCCTTCGGGCGGCTACCGGGGTGGGCTGAACCCGGCCTATGGGGTCACTTTCCTGTTCGACCGGGCGACCTGGGCTGACCTGCACACCTGGGCGGGCGTGCTGATGGTCGCCGCCGCGATCCTTCACCTCGCCATCCACTGGGCCTGGGTCAAGACGATGGCCCGGCGGCTGGTCAAATGGCTGGGCGGGCGCGGCACGCACATGTCCGGCGGGGCCAGGCTGAACCTGGCCGTGGACGTGGTGGTGGCTCTCAGCTTCCTGGTGACGGCTGGCTCCGGCATCTACTTCCTGTTCGCGCCGACCGGCGGCTACCAGGGCGGGCATAATCCTGGCTGGGACGCGGCGTTCCTCTTCAGCCGGACGACCTGGGATTTGATCCACACCTGGGCCGGGGTGACCCTGGTCAGCGCCGTCGCGATCCATTTCGCCATGCACTGGGGATGGGTCAGCAAGGTGACCGGACGCTTGGCCCGCTCGCTCTGGCAGCGTCCGGCCCCGCGCCAGCCGAAGCTGGCCCCGGATGCCTGAGCAGCCGGTATCCGCAGCAAAACTGATTATCCGTTGTTAACTTAACTCGACGAAAGGGTGTGACCATGTTGAAGAAAATCGTTCTGGGGACGTTATTTACCGGCCTGCTCAGCGCACTGGTGGCGGGGGCGGTCATCCGCACCGCCGACCGGATCGACCAGACCGGAGATGGGGACGGCCTGGGCCGCGGGCGGAATGCTCAGGCCGAAGTCGGCGAGCAGGGCCGCCAGGTGGGCCGCTCTGGCGGGGGCGTGGGGAGCGGCCAGGGCAGCGGCCAGGGTGCAAATGGAGGTGGCGGACAGGGTGAAAATGGTGGTGGGCAGGGGAACGGCCAGGGCGGTAACGCCCAGGGCGGTAACATCCAGGGCAGCGCCGGGGACGGCAGCCGCCAGGGGAATGGGGGTAACGGGCAGGGTGGCACTGGGCAGGGCGGCAACGGGCAGACCAACAGCGTCGGACAGGGTGACGGGATCGGACTGGAGACCGTGGAGGATTGGCTGACGCTCGAAGGGGCCGTCACGGCAGTGGACGAGAGCGCGCTGGTTCTCCAGGTGGCGGATGGCGAGCTGATTGTTGATGGCCGTGCCTGGCTGTACGCTCTGGAGCAGGGATTCTCCACCGAAGAAGGCCACGCGGTCGCCGTCACCGGCTTCTGGGAGGATGGCGAGTTCAAGCCCGTGGAGCTGGTGGATACGACCGCCGGGGGCAGCGTCACCGTGCGCGACGAGGGTGGCCGCCCCTATTGGGCCGGGCAGGGGCGCGGGGCAGGGTCGTAGCCAGCCCGCCAGATTTGGGATGGTGACGAGGGGCTTCGGCCCCTCATTTTTGTTGGGATGAGTGGTTGTGCGGCCTCCCACGGCGTGATACCATTCCGGCATAATGATGCCGACGATCACCATCCAACCCGTATCCAGAGTCAGGCGCTCCGCGTTCGTCCGTGCCGTGAACGCGGCTTATGAGGGTTACTACGTGCCCATCGTGCTGACGCCTCACTCGTTTGGCGAGCTGGTGCGGCGCGAATCGGTCGAGCTATCTCGCTCGGCGGCGGCCCTGGACGGCGGTCGGGTGGTCGGCCTGGGGCTGCTGGGCGTGCGCGGAGCGCACGGCTGGATCGGCGGCATGGGCGTGATCCCGGCCTACCGGCGGCAGGGCATCGCCCGCCGGGTGATGAAATACCTGATCGGGCAGGGAGTGGATGCCGGTCTGCGCCGCCTCCAATTGGAGGTCATCGTCGAGAACAGCGGGGCGTATCACCTGTACGAGTCGCTGGGGTTCCAGGTCGAGCGCCAGCTTCATGTGCTCGTCCGCGAGGAAGGACCCTCGCCTCCCGCACCTAACGGAACCGGGCTGATCGTTAAACCGGCGGCGGTCGGCAGGCTGCTGGCCCGCCTGCCCGCCCTGGCCGGTACTCCCCGCCCCTGGCAGCGTGAGGCCGAGTCTATCTATGCGCTGGGCCGCGATCTGCGGGGCGTCGCCGCCTTTCGGGAGGGGACACAGGCACCGGTAGGGGTGTGTTTCTACCACGCGGAGCGCTACCACGTCGGCCTGGTGGACGTCGCTGCCGACACGCTCGAAGCAGGCAGCGCGCTGCTGGCCCATCTGCTGGCCGAGTTCCCCCTGGCCCGGATAACCTACCTGAACATCGCCGAGGACGACCCGCTCTTCCCGCTGCTGCGCGGGTTGGGCTTCAGGAGCACGCTGAGCCAGCACGAGATGACCCTGCCTCTCAACCAGGAACAACCAGACCGATGATCAGACGAATCCCGCTGCCGCTGCTGTTAGCCGTCTGCCTGCTTGCCGCCTGCGCCGGGAATGGCGCGGGTGATACCCCGACCCCGGATAACCTGCTGATCGTGACCGCCACGCTGCCCCCCGACGAGACGGAGCCGCCGGAGGAGACCGGAGCGCCGCCTTTAGTCGAGCCGGCGATCGGGCGGGTGCACCTGGGCGCGCCGCCGGTGACGATCGACCCTGGCGCGGTCATCCAACTCGACGGCGCGGCGAGTGACCTGGTGGCGAACCTGTTCGTTGGCCTGACGGCGCTCGACCCGGACACGCGCCGGGTGGAGCCTGCCCTGGCGTCCCATTGGGAGGTCTCGGACGACGGGCGGACGTGGACGGTCTACCTGCGTGACGACGTGTACTGGGTGCAGGTCAACCCGGAGAGCGGCGAGGTGGAGCGGGTGCGCCCGGTGACGGCGGGTGACGTGGTGGCCGCCGTGCGCCGCGCCTGTCGGGCGGACACCGTCGCGCCGCAGGCCAGCGCCGCCTTCGTGATTGCGGGCTGCCGCTTCCTCCACGCGCAGGACCCCAGCCTGCTCACCCCGGAGGTGATCGAGCAGACGCTCGGCGCGCGCGTGCTGAACGACGTGGTGGTCGAGTTCCGGCTGGGGGGCGAGACGGCCCATTTCCCCTCGATCCTGGCGATGCCGCTGCTCTACCCGGTGCCCGCCGACCTGATCGAATCTGAGGGGGAGGGCTGGACGGCCCCGGAGACGATCTGGACGAG